>JANXXZ010000357.1 GCA_025350385.1 Bacteroidales bacterium | reverse complement strand
AGGGATCATCCTGCGCGACTCGACAGCGCTTCGCTGGCGGTTAAGTCAATCCAGGCCGTCAGGATACAATTGCCGCCAAAAATTGATGCAATAATGGACGAACCTTTCTGGCAAACTATTCTACCTGCGCGTGATTTTGTTGAATATATGCCAAACAATGGATCAGCGCCGGCTCACCGCACTGAAGTAAGATTCGCTTACGACGACGTGGCATTGTATATTTATGCCATCATGTACGATCCGCATCCTGACAGCATATGCAATGAACTGGGAAAGCGCGATCAGCTTGAACAGCTTTATACTGACCTGATATCCTTCGACATTTTGCCTTATAACGATGGGTTAAATATGTTCGAGTTCAAAATAAGCCCGGCCGGAATCCAGAATGACTGCAAGTATTCAGCTGTCGGGCAGGATATTACCTGGGATGCTATTTGGGAAAGTGCTACTGCAATAAAATCAGGCAGCTGGGAGGCAGAAATTAAATTGCCGTATTCTGCTTTACGGTTCCCTAAGGTCGACAAGCAGGTATGGGGCTTCAATATGTGGAGAAGCTTCCGGCGTGCGGGTGAATGGTCCACATGGTCATTCATTGACAACAGTGCACAGAATGTATTAGACTATTATGGTAAACTGGTTGGAATAGAAAAGGTGAACCCGCCGATGCGTTTATCATTTGCTCCTTATGTAGCAGGCTATACAGAAAAAAATCCTGTAAAACCCGGCTGGCAGTACTCTGTTCGCGGGGGAATGGATGTGCGGTATGGTATCAATGAAGCATATACGCTTGATATGATGCTTATTCCCGATTTTGGACAGGTCCAATCGGACGACATTATCCTCAACCTTACACCTTTTGAAGTCCAGTATAATGAAAAACGGCAGTTCTTTACCGAAGCAACCGAACTGTTCAGTAAATGCGGAATATTTTATTCACGCAGGGTAGGGGCTACTCCGATCAATTACTACGCGCCTTACGATAGTGCAACTGAATACGAAAAAGTATTTTCGAACCCGGAAATGACCAGGATAATCAATGCTACCAAGTTATCAGGGCGGAACTCAAAAGGATTGGGAGTTGGCTTCTTCAATGCAATGACCACCAATACCTGGGGGGAACTGGAAAGTACAACCGACGGATCAAAACGAAGGATTATGACCCAGCCATTCACCAATTACAATGTTTCGGTGATTGATAAAAACCTGAAAAACAACTCGTATATAACCCTGATTAATACGAACTACTATATACCAAAAACCAGGTATATGGCAAATGTCACCGGCACTGAATCCAAACTCAGCAACAAGAAAAGCACTTTTAATTTTCTTGGGAGGTTGAATGTGAGCCAGAAGTATTATGATGGTGATTCCACCGACCTCGGATACCAGTACCTGATCAAACTTTCGAAACCCACAGGGAAACTGCAATATCATCTGTTACGTTCAGAAACTGGGAATACTTATGACCCAAACGAAATGGGTTTTTTAACCTATAACAACTCCGCGATAAACCAGCTGAAAGTAATGCATATCTTACTTTCACCGGTATGGAAAATCCGCTATTCACAAACCTTACTGGAGGTGAAATACAGTACACTAGTAAAACCTTACAGTTACACGGGTTTGTATTTTAACCTGAGTAATAGTACCACTTTTAAGAATTTCTGGGCTACTTATCTGGAAATTGCCCTAAATCCTATTGGCAGCGACGACTATTATGAATCGCGTATCTGGGGAAAGGTATACAAACGTCACTGGAGTTATTCTTTCACATGGAATATCGATTCCGATGGCCGCAAAAGACTATGTGCTTCATTTGTGACGGGAATTTCTAATTCACCTGAAAATAAAAATTTCGCTTATTTCGTTGAAGTGACCCCACGTATGAGGTTTTCCGATCGTTTCATGGTTTCACTGACCCTGAATTACACTAAAAATCTGGCTGATTATGGCTGGGTGGATACCAATTATGATACGCTGGGGATAGCTACAAGCTGGTTCGGTAAAAGAGATGTTACGACTCTGAACAACGTGCTTAACCTGAGGTACATTTTTAATACCCGTATTTCGCTGGCGCTCAGGCTAAGGCATTACTGGTCGAATGCCAGTTATACTGAATACTACACACTCAATCAACAGGGTACTCTCAAGCAGGCTTATTACGGGAAAAATGCCGATGTTAACTTCAACGCTTTTACCGGTGATCTGAACTTTGCATGGAACTTTGCCCCCGGGAGTGAACTTAGCATAGTCTGGAAAAATTCTATCTATACACAGGATCAGGATACAATAGTTCCTTATTTACGCGAGCTGAATCATACCATAAATGCTCCGCAGACGAACGGGTTTTCTATCCGGTTTTTGTACTACCTCGATTACCTGTACATTAAAAAATGGGCTTCAGCAAAGCCGGAAACAAAATAGATGTTCTGTTTATACCTTTTATTGAATTTGAATTTCGGGTTACAAGTGCGTGATATTTAGTGCGTGGTAACTGGTGCTTAGTAACTTTCAGATAAGAAATACTAATAAATCCTAAGCATTATTCATTTTACACTATGCACTATGCACTGAGCACTGAGCACCTAAATTCCCTCAACTCACCAAATCGAATATCCCGGGTAAAAAAAAGCCTCCTTTCGGGGGCCTGCTGAAATGAATGCAGCTTTTTTTACTTCTCAGAATAAAGTTCTTTCTTATCTACTTTTTTAACAATGTCGCCGTCCTTGAGTTTCTTTGAGATTAAACTGTATGGAGCCGTAACAACTTCGTCGTTATCTTTAATGCCTTCCATTATCTGGATATAGGCATTATCCTGGATACCCGACTTAACCTTTGCCATTCGTACTTTCCCGTTATTATAAATGAAAACATACTCCTGTACCTGTTGGGTGTTCGTCTTCTTCACTTCTTCTTTTCCTTCTTCATTTGTGTTTCCACTAGTATTTCCGGCCTTATCCTTTGCTGCCAGTTTCTCTTCCTTAGCCTTGGTGCTGTCGATGCGGGTAGTCACGGCCTGTATGGGAACAGCCAAAACACTGGTAACGGCCTTGGTCTGAATATCCACCGTAGCTGACATCCCCGGACGGAATGGAGAAATGTTCGGTTTGTCAGCAGGAACCAGGTCTTTGTATGATTCAGGTAAAATGCGGATCTTAACGTCAAAGTTAGTAACCTGGTCGGCACTCACACCTACGGTATTGGCTGAAGTACTGATTTCGGTAACAATACCTTTGAACTTGCGGTTCTGGTAAGCATCAACTTCAATAAGAGCGGTATCATGCAGATGAACCCTGACAATATCATTCTCATTTACGCTAACGCTTACTTCCATGGTCTGGAGGTTAGCAATGCGAAGAATTTCAGTACCAGCCGAAAATGTTGAAGCCCCTGCAACACGTTCACCTTTTTCGATATTCAGCTTCGAAATGGTTCCTCCTACAGGTGCGAATATGGTTGTCTTCGAAAGGTTTTCCTTCGATTCCTTCACACTGGCTTCGGCACTTTTGATGTTATAAGCAGCAGCACTTACGCTTTCGTCAGCAGCATCCACTTCAGCCCTGGCCACCTCAAAGTTTGCTTTCGAAGTTTCGTATTCAGCATCAGAAATCGCTTTCTGGTCATGAAGTTTCAGGTTCCTGTCGTAGCTGCTCTTTGCATTCACAAACTGCGATTTAACCTGGGCCAGGCGTGCTTTTGCGTTGGCAAGATTTGCCTGTTGCGTATTCAGGGCTGCCACCGAACGATCATAGCTTGAAATATAAATTTCAGGGTTGATCTTAGCCAGCAATTGTCCGGGTTTCACCTGGTCGCCCTCTTTGATCAGCAGTTCTATGATTTCACCGGATACATCAGGGGAAAGCTTAACCTCAACTTCAGGGGCAATTTTACCATTGGCTGAAACAGTTTCAACAATGGTGCGCTTTTTCACCAATTCAGTGGTCACTTTATTTACATCGGGTTTGCCGATCCAGCCTTTTTTCTTTGCTACAGCAAAAATTATCAATAAAATAACCGCCAGTCCAATAAGAATGCGGATCAGGATTTTTTTCTTAAACATTGTATAATGGTTTTTGAATGGTTAGTTGCACAGGATGAATGATATGTTTTGTAAGTTAATAAGATTTCAATTTACAATTTACGCTTCAGGGAAATGGGTTTGCCCATGTAAAAATCAAGAACGGTAGTCTTAAAAATAAACTCGAATTTAGCCTGAAGCAAATTAGATTCGGCTTTTTCAAAATCCTTCTTTGAGTTATTATAGTCCACTGAATTCATGCTACCCAGATTGAACTTCTGTTCAGCATAACGGAAAGATTCGCGGGCTGCGTCCACACCGGTTATTGATGCCTGGTATTTGTTCAGCGCTGCTTTGGCATCGGCATAGGATTGCTCAATGCTTTTACGTAATTGAAGTTTGCTCAGGTCCAGATTGTACTGAGAATTCAGGACGTTCATTTTCGATTTACTAATGGCAGTCCGGGTCGACCAGCCATTAAAAATCGGGATGCTCAGATTTAAGGATATTGACTTGTTGATATTGTCTTTTATCTGGTCGTTAAACGGTTTGGTTTTATAACGGGGATCATAGGAATAGTTATAAACCACATCAACCGGCACACCTTCGGGACTCAGGGTAAAACCAATAGCCTGCGGCGGACCTGGAACAAGTGTATCAAGTATTTTTGCAGCTCCTGAATACCCTGTTCCAATAGAACCTTGTAATGTAAGAGTAGGCGACAGTCTCCCCTGTGCAAGAAACAGGTTATACTCTGAGCTTTGTACTTTGGATTGGGCACTTTTAATGGATGGCTGGGTCTCCAGAGCATAATCATAAACCTGCGCAGCATTTGCAACAAGTGAAGGTTGCGAACCTAGTTCAAGATCCGGAGTTTCAATCTGAAGTCCTGCCGTTGAAGGAAGGTCGAGCATTTGTGCAAGTGTGAGGTAAGCAAGATCAAGATTATTCTGCGCATCAACCACAGCAGTATTCTCAGATGCCCGCTGGGCCTCGATGTTATAATAATCGCCCTGTGCTAGTGAACCGGCATCAACCAGTATTTTTAGCCTTTTTGCCTGTAATTCAGTAGCGTTCAACTGGTTTTCCGCTGTTTTCAGCATTTCCTTGTAAAAAAGGATCTGTAAGTAGGCTGTTGCAATATTCAGTGAGATATCGTCCATGAATTTGTCGGTGTCGTACCTCATAGCCTGCAGGTTAGCCTGGCTTTGTTTCATCTGGTTAACTTTTTGAAATCCATCAAACAAGGTTACCGATGAAGAGAGATAAAAGTTATTGGACTGAACCCGTTCAGTGGCAAATGCGTTGGTGTAACGGTCGACCGTTTTACCCCAATTGTAACCGTGAGAGCCAAATCCATTGAGTGAAGGGAGCATTGTTAATTTGTTCTGCAGCAAATCGGCTTTGGTTCCTTCAACCTGGAGCAACTGCTGCTTTACCTGGATGTTATTGGAAAGTGCATATTCTATGCATTTTTCGAGCGTCCATATCTCCTGGGCATTTACTGAACCAAGAAGAATAAAGGCCGAAATGAGAAGTACTATTCTTTTCATGTGTAATAATTTTATTTTTATAGGTCACCGGCAATACGCCATAATATCCTTTTCGATTGGTATGAAAATTTACTCATGGCAATTACTTTATGTCAACTATTAATTATTGGATTAGAATTTTGAATTGAGAAGGTATCCGGCAGTATTTTCGGTTAATCCCATAATCAGTAAAGGAATTCATAGAATGTTTTTCATAATCCAAATCATTGTATTTTCTTTTTATCAGAATAGACATTTCATAAATAGCATCAGGATGAATCGGGCTGATGAAAAGAATGTGAGTTTTTACAATTTGAATTATCTTTACAAAGTTATGAGTTCCATACATCAAACAATCATGAACTATCCCAAGTTTATTGCTTTTTTAACATTTTTTTTATCAATACAGCAAATGCAGGCTGTTTATTCGCAAAACACATGTATTCAGGACTCTTATTTACTTTACAGTGATACAGTAGATGTACTTCACTATAGCATTCATTTGACGGATGTCGATCTGACGTTAAAAAATATTCAAGGTTACACCGAAGTACAATGTTCGCCAAGGATGAACACATTATCTACATTAAAACTCGAACTTGTCAGCCTTACTGTTGATTCGGTATTTGCAGGAAATATAAAAATCGACGGATTCATCCATTCGGGGACCAATCTGTCGATTCCTTTACCGACTCCCGTCAGTATAGGTGATACAATGGTTGCAACTGTTTATTACCACGGAAAGCCATTTATTGATGCTTCAGGCTGGGGTGGTTTTGAATTTTCGGGCGATTATGCATTTAACCTGGGTGTAGGGTTTGATGCCATTCCCCACAACCTAGGGAAAGCCTGGTTTCCCTGCATTGATGATTTTCACGATCGGGCCCTGTATGATGTATTTTTAACTGTTCCTGATGATAAGAAGGCAATCAGCGGAGGTTCACTTGTTGAGGTTTTAAGTAATGGCAACAATACCAGCACCTGGCACTGGAAAACGACATATTCCCTGCCAACCTACCTTATTTCAGCATCTATCGGCAATTACGCCCTGGTGAGCGACAGCTATAACGGTATAAATGGACCGGTTCCCATTACTTTCTATTGCAGGCCTTCTGATACTGCCAGGGTGAAAAGTACTTTCATTCACCTGAAAGAAATATTACAGATTTATGAGACTCATTTTGGTCCCTATCCTTTTGAACGGGTTGGTTTTACCGCAACTGCCGAAGGAGCTATGGAACATGCTGCGAACATTTCATATCCATATTCAGGCTGGAGTGGAGGCACTTCATCTGAATGGTGGTATGCCCATGAATTATCGCATATGTGGTTTGGCGATAAGATGACCTGTGCTTCGGCCGAAGATATGTGGCTTAACGAAGGCTGGGCCGTTTGGTGTGAATCGCTTTTCCAGGAGTATCTCTATGGAATTGATGCTGCAAAAAACTACACCCGGACGAAACTGAAAGAGGTCCTGCAATTCACCCATACCAAGGATGGCGGATATTACGCCCTGTATGGAATACCACAAACAATCACCTACGGAAATACGGTTTACGAAAAAGGCGGGCAGATTACTCACACACTGCGCCATTACCTGGGGGACAGCCTGTTCTTTGGGGGAGTGAAAGCCTACCTTCAGCAATTCGGATATAACTATGCCTCCACGTGCGATCTGCGCGATTTTCTGGGCAATTATTCAGGAATTAACCTGGATGATTTCTTTGATGCCTGGGTATTTTCACCCGGGTTCCCGAATTTTTCAATCGGCTCAATGACGGTTACCCCGGGTTTGAGTGGGTTTGATGCAACGGTTCATGTAAACCAAAAACTAAAAGGTGCAACAGAATATGCCAATTCCAATCATCTTGAAATCACCTTTATGGGAGCGGACTGGCAACAATTTACGGATACGATCATTTTTTCAGGTATAAACGGATTTAAGACATTCCATGTCCCTTTTGAACCGGTGGAAGCCATGGCCGATT
>JANXXZ010000112.1 GCA_025350385.1 Bacteroidales bacterium | reverse complement strand
CTTTAGGCACTTTAAGTACTTCAGGCACTTTATAACGAATAAATACCTTTTAGAAACCTATTCCATCCTTTTTGCTATTTTTGCAGACAAGGAAAGAAAGTCCACTAAAGTCGGAGCCCGGCACCGGAATAAACGATGAATCTGGCTTTTTTCACTGCCGGTATGTTCAACATACTGCAGATATAAAAACAAGTATGCAGGAAAATACGATCAATTCGGTACCTAAAAACACGCTGAGGCAGGAAGAATCAAAATCCGCTGAAACGAAGGATAAAAAAGAAAAGAAAAGCCGGTCTGCCAGCCAGGCAAAGGACGACATGAAGGAGCCGACGGTCAGCCGACTGGAAAAAGTTGCCCAGGTAGTAGGTGTGTTCTCCCTCTTAGCCTCCTTCTTCATGCTTCTGGCATTCATTTCTTATATATTCAACTGGTTCGGCGGAGGAACGGATGATATTTTCTCCGGTATAAGCTTTTCCAGGGTTCTTTACGATAACAGCATTGAAACCCACAATCTCGGAGGACGGCTGGGAGCAGCCATTTCTACCTTTTTCATTAAACAGGGATTCGGGATCGGTTCTTTTTTGATGGTTATCTGGCTTTTTATTCTTGGTGTAAGGCTTTCGCTCAAGCACAGCATTGTGGCCCTGGGAAAAAGTTTCGGCATTGCCGTACTGGTCATGGTATGGCTTTCGGTCTCACTCGGATTCCTCCTTTCAAATACCAGCTTATCGATTCTCGGGGGAATTTCAGGCTATGAATCCTCAGCATGGCTTGAAGGATTACTTGGTAAAATGGGGCTTTCGTTATTGCTGGCTTTTATCTTCATTGCTTTCCTTGTACTGGTATATAATTTCTCTCTGCATGCAGTCAGACAACGAATAATACAGAAAAAGGAGGATGAAGATATTAACCCGCTGACAGGGACTGCTGAGCCTTCGCGTAACACGCAGGGCCAGGAATTCCTGGTTGACAAATACAACACTGTAGAGTTTGCCGTTCGTGATGAGAATCATCCATTGGAACAAAAAACAGGTTCAGCAGCTGACGCCAATACGATCCAAACTCCTGCCGAAACAGACAACACCCGTTTCGAGCCGGTTTTAATGACCCCGGTGAAACCCCGTACAGGTAACGTTGAATTTACAGTCGAACAGCCGGTAATAAATATTCAGGTTAAACCGGTTGTTATAGAGCCATTATTTGAGGAGAATGAAGATAAAACTCCTCGTTTTACAATTGATACACCTTTTGATCCGACACTCGATCTGGGTTCCTTCAAATTTCCGGGAGTAGATTTGCTTGATGAATATGGGGGTGGAACCATTAATGTCAATAAAGAAGAGCTCGAGGCCAATAAAAACCGCATTGTATCTACCCTGGGCAATTATGGTATTCAGATTGACAAGATCAAGGCAACTATTGGCCCTACGGTGACCTTGTACGAAATTATCCCGGCTCCGGGTGTCAGGATTGCCAAAATTAAAAACCTGGAGGACGATATTGCACTCAGTCTTTCGGCATTGGGAATCCGCATCATCGCTCCTATTCCGGGTAAAGGAACCATTGGGATTGAAGTTCCCAACCTGAAACCAGAAATTGTGGGGATGAAAACTATCCTTGCTTCTGAAAAGTTTATGAATTCCAGGTTTGATCTGCCCTTTGCTATCGGGAAGACCATTTCGAACGAGGATTTTATTGCCGACCTTACCAAAATGCCGCACATTCTCATGGCTGGCGCAACGGGACAGGGAAAATCGGTTGGTCTGAACGCCATCATAACTTCACTGGTATACAAAAAGCATCCTTCGGAACTGAAGTTCGTGATGGTTGACCCTAAAAAAGTAGAATTAACCCTCTTTTCAAAGATTGAGCGTCATTACCTCGCCAAGCTTCCCGACTCGGAAGAAGCAATTATTACGGATACACGCAAGGTTGTGCGAACACTCAATTCGCTCAATATTGAGATGGACCAGCGGTACGACCTGTTGAAGGATGCCCAGGTCCGAAATATTAAGGAATACAATATCAAGTTCATTGCGCGAAAACTCAATCCTGAGCAGGGTCATAAATTCCTGCCGTACATTGTAGTTGTGATTGATGAATTTGCTGACCTCATCCTGACGGCAGGCAAAGAAGTGGAGCATCCCATAACGAGGCTTGCACAACTGGCCCGGGCTATTGGAATCCACCTTGTTATTGCCACCCAACGCCCCAGTGTTAATATTATTACAGGGACTATAAAGGCCAATTTCCCCGCCCGTATTGCCTTCAGGGTAATTTCGAAGATTGATTCACGCACCATCCTGGATACAGGCGGCGCTGACCAGCTTATTGGCCGTGGTGACCTTCTTTTGTCGCAGGGTGGCGATATTATCCGTTTACAATGTGCTTTCATTGATACACATGAGGTTGAGCGCATCACCGAATTTATTGGTTCGCAGCGGGGTTATCCGACAGCTCACTCACTTCCTGAATTCAATGAGGAAGAAACGATCCCTATGGATGAGATGGATCCCAACGAACGCGATGAACTCTTTGAAGAAGCCGCCCATATTATCGTATCATCCCAGCAGGGTTCCACTTCATTGCTGCAGCGCAAGTTAAAGCTGGGGTATAATCGTGCGGGACGAATAATTGACCAACTTGAAGCCGCAGGTATTGTCGGTCCGTTTGAAGGGAGCAAAGCCCGTGAAGTAAAAGTAGCCACTGAATTTGCTTTGGAACAATTCTTGAAAGATATGCGGTCCCGGGAAACACCTGAAGAATACTAGACATTCACCTTGAAGAATCTGTTTCTAACTTTAGCGTTATTCATGAAAGGAGCTTCTACTTAAGATGAGGGGGACAGGGCGAGGGGAGACAAGGCGAAAACCAGGACTCTGGAAATCTTTTGATTTAATGCAAAAACCTTCAATCTTAGGTTTAACAATAATTTCGTATAGTTCTGCAGATTTTGAAAATTTAAACAACACTAAGAATTTTAAAAATGAAAAAACTCTTGCTGCTGACAGCGATACTTTGTATCACACTGCTAGCAAATGCCCAATCCGATTCTAAAGCAACCGCCATACTGAACGATGTTTCGGTGAAGACAAAATCCTTTAAGACAATCCGAATTGATTTCACTTACACTATGGAGAATAAGAAGGAAAAGATCAATGATAAATTCACAGGAACGCTGCTTTCAAAAGGTGATAAATACAAACTTACTGTTGCCCGCCAGGATGTGATTTGCGACGGGAAGACAGTATGGACTTACCTTAAGGATGCCAATGAGGTACAGATCAACAACGCCGGAACTAATGATGATTCTTTCACTCCTACAAAAATG
>JANXXZ010000065.1 GCA_025350385.1 Bacteroidales bacterium | reverse complement strand
ACAGCAGTTCATTATAAAAAGTAGCCCTTTTTTCAAGTTGAGGGATTGGTATTTCCAGTGTGAAGCCGGCAGACTTTGTATACGAAGGATTAAACCTGAATGTTTGATCCGTAAGATCATTATTCCGGAGTTTTCCATATCCCATCCCTACAACCATACCTAAAATTGATTTTGCACTTTGTTCTTGCGCTTTTAAATCACAACAGACTGATATGGCTAAAATCACAATCAATAAACTGGTTCTGACATACTTGTTTCTTTGGAGCATAAATAAACAATATCAGTTATAAATTCAATCCGGAGAACCCTTTGAAATTCATCTGGATAACGAAGATTAAATGTAAAGTATTTTACTTATGCAATGGATGGTTCAACTATTTTTTAAAAATTGTAAACTCGAAAAGCAGAAAGAAGTTCGTCTTAGTCAAAAAACACAGTAGATTTTAACCCAATATGAAAATCAGCAAATAATAATACCTGCTTTTTAAGGTCATCGAAGTGAGATATCTGACCCGATTTCAGTACTTCTTATGTTTCGTCTTTGAACTCTGAATAAGTATCATTCATCTTTATGCCAAGTAATTGAGAATTCAAACCGTATTTCGCTTAAGTAGTTGAACATCTTCATTAACTGTGTATCCTGCAACCTTTGATAATTTAATCTCTTCGATACCGACAGACAATTAACATTAATCCATCCTAATCTTCATAAATATTTTAACTATGTAATCATTGATTAATAATTTTTTTTGTAGATTTACTCCTTCTTACTAAGATGTAAGAGAGGAATAAATGTTATCAGCAATAGGATTTTGAAATCATCCAAACAATAGAATTATGACTTCAAAGCTGCTTTTTGGCACTTCATCCAACGATGCGAAAGCCAATTTAACAAAAAAGAACTCACTGAAGCTCCTGATCATAGAAGAGTTATACAGATACGGTTCCAGATCAATCCCTGAACTCAGCAAGATTATCCATATGAGTACTCCAACGATTACCAGGGCGATTGATGAGCTGATTACCGATGAACTGATCGTTGAAGAAGGAATCGGCTCGTCAAGCGGCGGACGGAGACCTAATTTATATGGCATCAATCCTTCTTCGCGCTACGTGCTGGGAATTGATATTTGCCGGTATTCGGTGAGGTACGGGCTTTTTAATTTCCATAATGAACCGGCAGCTGAAATCAGGGTGCTGAATGAAGGTTTGGAAACTACAGGCGATATTATTGGTGTTATAAAGACTGCAGTCGATAAATATATTGAAGAATCGTATTTTGATGAGAACAAACTCATGGGGATAGGAATCGCCCTCCCTGGACTGATTGATATCAATACAGGCATCAGCTACAGTTACCTGCAAGAGGACAAGCCATTATCAAGCCTGTTTGAAGACCGCTTTCACCACCCGGTTTTTGTTGAACACGATACCAAAGCAATGGCATTGGGCGAACAGGCATTCGGACTTGCCATGGGTAAACAAAATGTGCTCTGTCTCAATATTGGCTCCGGAATTGGTTTGGGAATGATCCTTAACGGGAAGCTTTATCACGGCAATTCAGGTTTCTCTGGTGAGTTTGGACACATCCAGGTTGATCCCGACGGACAACTTTGTTATTGTGGCAAGATCGGATGCCTCGAAACACTGGCCTCCGGAACAACCATGATCAAAACCGCCCGGAAAGAAATTGAATCGGGTGCCACAACCCAGATAAGTTTACTGGTCAACAATGACTTATCAAAAATTACCAGCGAAATTATACTCCAGGCTGCCCAACGCGGCGATCAGTTCGCTATAAGCCTGCTTTCTACGATCGGAGAACACCTGGGACGCGGGATTGCCATGCTGATCCACCTGTTCAATCCGGAACTTATCATAATCGGTGGTGAGCTTACCAAAGCCGAAAACTACCTGATTGATCCCATTCAACAAAACCTGAATAAGTTTACCATTGCCAAGATCAGGCGCGATGCCCAGATCATTACTTCGAGCCTGGGAAATAATGCCGGATTGCTTGGTACTGTGGCCTTGGTGATGAACAAGGTTTTTGTGAAATAGTAATAACAGGTTTGATTGAGGTACTGATCGGGTATACATAATTATTATACAGAATATATTCGACCGCTACATTCATGAATTCTCAAACATTATGCAGGGTGATCTCTGAGGGCATGCTGCCTTCCAACCACTGAAAGAAAAATATTCGGGAAGCAAATTCACCAGATAACCGATAAATGGGGCTTATGCAGATAAAAACTTTCATTAGCATCATGGCTTTGATGGCTTTCATTGCATCGTTATTCGCCCAGCAAACCACTGTTCCTGATTGGGAGAATCCGTCGCTCACTTCAATGAATATTGAAAAGCCCCATGTCACCATGATTCCTTTCGATTCGGAATCCAAAGCCATCGGGAATGTTTGGTCTCAATCCACTTTTTATAAATCACTCAATGGCAAATGGAAGTTTTCATTTTCAGATAATTATACCCTGGCACCGGCAGGGTTCTTTATACCCGGTTACGATGTTTCCGACTGGAAGGATATCGAAGTACCTTCTACCTGGGAAGTTCAGGGTTACGGTTATCCGATATATGTGAATACACGCTACGAGTTTTATACTGATAATCCGCTTCCTCCCCATGTGCCGTATGATTATAATAAGACAGGAGTAGTGGAGCTACCTAATGTGAACAAACAGTTACTACTATCCAGAGCCGTTGAATGGTATAATAATGAATTTGTAAGTTGAATCTGGTATTTTTAGTCCTATAATCCATCCGAAACCAACAATTCAAAACCTATTTCACTGATTCTTTATCGACCCCTTTACAGGTGATATGCAAACTTCTTTCCGGACACCCTACCCGTGCATCTTCCCCATTCTTCGCCACTGCGGAGCTGTGGGTATGTTTTTCTTGTTGATTCTATCGCTGGCGGGCTGTATTGTACCCGATACCCAACCCACCCAGGCCGTGATCGTAGTGGATGGAAAACTCGCTCCCCCCACTCCCATTCCAGGTTTGGCCACTCCCACCGCCCTCCCTACCCGGCCGCCCTTTAGCCCAGGTGAGCTGGTTGATTATGTGGCTCAAACCGGCGATACACTGCCCGCCCTCGCT
>JANXXZ010000052.1 GCA_025350385.1 Bacteroidales bacterium | reverse complement strand
AACCACTCTAAAAGCAAGTTCTGTTTGTATACATTGTATAATATATTTGTTAAGTATAACAGATTTATAGTGAAATAATTGTGTTGTACTCAAAGAAAATCTTATTTTATTGAATTTACTCCAACTCCTTAAAACTGATCTTTTCTTTAACAGGAAAGGCATTTGGGTAATCGGAGATAATTTTTTTCTGAAAACCAACAGCTTCGGTCAGGGTCCTGAAGTTTCCGGCTCTCACCCTGTAGTAGGGCTCTTTAAATGACAGGTATGCCCTGAATGATGGATATTTTAGAATGAATTCGTCCAATATATCCGATGCCCGTTTCTTGCTGTTGCTTCCAGAGTCGAAAAAAATCTGTACACGGAAACCGTCAATAGCAGGATTCCGAAGATTCATTTTCCTGAATTGCCCGGCAAGCATTGTAATCCTTTCATCCTGCAAAACCTCTACTTTACCCTGCATAACCCCGACATCCTGGGCAACTACACGGATGTAAAACAGGGGTGTTATAAGGAAAATTAACAGGATACGAAGCATTTAGATTAAGAATGACAGCTTTAGAAAGTGAAATTGTCTCTCGGATGGATGCTTAAAACAGGCACGGGGGCAAAATTAACCAGCTGTTGCGCAAACTGGCCCATCACAGTTGTTGATGGTTCATTCTGACCATCAGTCATAACTGCGATTAAGTCAGCATCAACCTTTTGAACGTGCTCAACTATGGCGCTGGTCAGGTTGTCGGTCATTACGTAGTCAATCACAAAATTTACCCCGGCATCTATCAGATAACGCTCAACTTTGTTCACATTATTTTCGATCACGCGTTGCATAGTCTTAAGCCTGCTCGAATTCAGTCCAAGAATATTAATATCGGCTCCGGTGATACGCGCGAGCTTTGCTGTGAACTGGACCTTCTGTATGGTTTGTGGAGTGTGTATGATTGGAAGAACAATTCTGCGAATTCCCCTGCTGATATCTGTATTCGATTTTACCGAAATTACAGGACAGGGCGCATATGACACCACCCTGAATGCATTGCTGCCGATCCAGTACTCTTCAAACCCTGTAACCCCATGTGTTCCGGTAATAAGTAAGCCGCATTCACATTGTTTTGCCTGTGTTGAGAGTTCCAGGTAAACCTTGCCTTTACGTATTTTGTATGAAATTTTGCCGGGTTTTAACTGGGATTTATATTTTTGAACAAATTCTTCAAGATTCTTTTTAGCTTCTTCACGAATTTCGGACGTCTCGGCAGCAAGAGTAACTTCCTGTATGCTTATGTTATCGACCCATATCATGATAATATTGCTCTGAGCTGTATTGGCAAGTTCAATAGCATATTGAAGAGCGTGCTCCGATCCTTTGGAGAAATCAATAGCTACGAGAATATCTTTCATGAGCGACACATGTTAAAATTCAGAAGCTAAAGTAGCAATAATTTTGATTCTGCTCATACTATTGCAACGAATTTAGGTACTGAATGCTTCCTGAGTTTATTCCGGACGGATTTGTTACCTTTGCTGCAACCCCTATCCACTGGAATAGTATGCCATTGAATAAAAACCTTGATGCTACGGGCGAATTGCTTACCCCGGCCGAAAAAGAAATTGAAAAGGTATTACGTCCTCTCGATTTCGGCAGTTTTGCCGGGCAGTCTGCTGTACTTAACAACCTGAAAGTTTTTGTGGCTGCTGCCCGGCAACGGGGCGAACCACTTGACCATGTGCTTCTGCATGGCCCTCCAGGGCTGGGTAAAACCACACTTTCATACATCATTGCAAATGAACTGGGCGTTAATGTGAAGGTAACTTCCGGGCCTGTACTCGACAAGCCTGGCGACCTGGCCGGATTACTTACCAACCTTGAAAAGAACGATGTGCTGTTCATCGATGAAATCCATCGCCTGAGTCCCGTAGTGGAAGAATATCTTTACTCGGCCATGGAAGATTACAAAATCGATATCATGATTGAGTCAGGGCCTAACGCACGTTCTGTCCAGATTGTTTTGAATCCTTTTACTCTTATTGGCGCCACTACCCGTTCAGGTCTGCTTACAGCACCTTTACGTTCGCGGTTCGGGATCAATTCAAGGCTTACCTATTACGATTCCGATACCTTACAGAAAATTATCATCCGCTCGGCCGGAATATTGAGAGTGCCGATACATGATAATGCTGCTCATGAAATTGCCCGCCGCAGCAGGGGAACGCCCCGTATAGCAAACCTTTTGCTGCGACGTGTCCGCGACTTTGCCCAGATTAAAGGCAATGGAACCATTGATCTCGCTATCGCACAATACGCTTTGGGAGCATTACAGGTCGACAAGAACGGACTGGATGAGATGGATATTCGTATA
>JANXXZ010000022.1 GCA_025350385.1 Bacteroidales bacterium | reverse complement strand
GCTCCTGCCGCAGCTGACACCTATATCAGGAAATTTACTGGTGGTTATGTATATTTCATTCAGAGCATCGGACAAACCAAACACCAACTGGTAGTTAAATACGATTGGTTAGATCCTAATACCAAGATCAGCGGAGCTGATATCAAGGCAAAAGGGTTTAAAAAAACGGGTTTAGGCCTTGCTGATGTAAAATATACTACCATAGGATTTGGATGGAACTACCGTTTCAATTCACAGGTGAAATTCATGGCTTATTATGAAATAGTTAAGAATGAGAACACAAGCATGCCTTTGTTTTCAACGGATGCTGCCGGAAAAACGACCTATGTAAACGGAACAACTAATTCTACAAAGGATTTGAAGGACAATGTGTTAACCTTGCGTGTTCAATACAAGTTCTAACAAAACGGTTTTTAATAACTTAACTTTGTCTTAAAATACAGATAATAACATAGTACGAACTTTGTAAATAAATACAGGAAAAATGAAAAAAATCATTTTAGTAGCGTTAATCGCTCTTGTCACCCCTTACCTGCAGGCACAAAAAGTAGGTTTTAAAATTAAAGGTAGTGACACAGTTTTGCCTCTTACCCAGAAACTGGCTGAGATTTATATGAAAAATAATGCCAATACTTCCATCATGGTGACCGGTGGTGGTTCAGGTGTCGGACTTTCCGCTCTTATGAGTGGTACAACTGATATTGCCCAGTCGTCGCGCAGCATGAAACTGGATGAAAAAATGAAGCTCAACGATGCCGGTAAAGCGTTCAAGGAAACTATAATTGCATACGATGCCCTTTCGGTAATTGTTAATCCGGCAAATAAAGTGAGCAAACTTACCCGTGAACAACTTGAAGGTATCTATACCGGTAAAATTACCAACTGGAAAGCAGTTGGAGGCGATGATCAGAAGATCGTGGTTTATTCCCGCGAAACCAGTTCCGGAACGTATGAGTTCTTTAAGGAACATGTGTTAAATAAAAAGAATTATGCTACTTCAGCACTTCTTATGCCTGCAACCGGTGCCATTGTGCAATCAGTCAGCCAGACAAAAGGTGCAATAGGATATGTAGGCCTGGCGTATGTTGAAAAGAGTGTGAAAGTATTGGAAGTATCGTACGACAAAGGAAAAACATATGTTACACCTACCGTTGAAAACGCCAAGAGTAAAAAATATCCTATAACTCGTCCGTTATACTATTACTATCTTTCAACTACCGAAAAAACAATCAGTCCTTTTGTTAAGTTCATTCTTTCTCCTGCCGGACAAAAAATAGTTCTTACTGAAGGATATGTTCCTTTAAGTTAGTGGTTAATTTATTACAATTAGTGGTTGGAAGGGAAGGTGTCACTGAGTTTCGTGTGCCTTCCCTGTTTTATTTTAGCGGAAATTCATACATCAGTCACAACAGTTTAAGCTAACCGTATTTAACCTACTTTTGAGTAAGGATAATAGGATTCAAAACCTGAAACGAGCCGATCAACGCCTGAATGAAAAATTATAGAATAATAGTAGAAAAGTTTGTTGAAGGAGTGCTTTTTTCAAGCAGTACCATTACAAGCCTCACTGTAATATTAATTATTGTCTTTTTGTTCAGGGAAGGAATCGGGCTATTCCATGGTTCACCACTTGAAAAAGATTTCGTAATTGCTGTTAGCAAACAAAATCCAATACAGGAGTTGGATGCTGCCAAGGTGAAAGCAATTTTCAACCAGGATATCACCAACTGGTCTAAAGTAGGAGGGGCTAATGACAGCATCATACTCTTTACTACCAGCGACATTACCAATTATTACAGCGAAGAAGAACTTGGGTCGGCTCTCGAGTTCCTTCCTAAAAAACTGAATGATTTCATTGTATCACATCCCGGTGCCATCATGTATGTGTCGGGGAAAAGTTTACCTCCCGGTTTTAACGGGCATAGAATAAAGATTAAAGATATAACGATCCCCGGTTTTGTTTTTGGCCGCCAATGGTACCCAACTTCTGAGCCGATTCCCAGTTACGGCATCTGGCCAATGATCATCGGAACCCTGATGGTAACGCTCGGAGCGCTTCTTTTTGCTATACCTCTCGGGATAGCAACTGCCATCTATATGGCTGAAGTAGCCGACATCCGAATACGAAATATATTGAAACCTGTAATTGAATTATTGTCGGGTATCCCATCAGTAGTTTTCGGGTTCTTTGGACTCATCGTTATAGTTCCACTTATTCAGCAGACGTTTCACCTTATTGTGGGTGAAACTGTACTGGCAGGCAGTATAGTGCTTGGCATCATGGCATTGCCCACCATCATTACCATTACTGAAGATTCATTGCGGACTATACCGCAATCATTAAAGGAAGCAAGCCTGGCATTGGGTGCTACCCGTTGGCAAACCCTGGTGAGAGTGGTAATTCCTTATGCCAAATCAGGAATATCGACAGCAATTATACTTGGGATCGGCCGTGCTATCGGCGAAACAATGGCGGTTCTGATGGTTACCGGTAATGCTTCTAACATTCCGCATTCATTCCTTGTGCCGGCCCGGACTATACCCGCCACTATTGCTGCCGAATTGGGTGAAGCACCTTATGGAGGTATGCATTTTAAAGCTTTATTTGCTTTGGGAATCGTTCTTTTCCTGTTTACCATCGTGATAAACTTTACTGTGGAGTTTATCAAAAACAGTAAGAAGGAAATAAGGTCATGAAGCATCGAACCTAATTTCGGATTTCGAACTGCCGACGACAAATAACCAATAACCAATAACTGATAACTCATCATCATAAGGTGACCAAAAAAAGACTCATACAGAAAATAGCCTTTATTACCTTCGGGTTTATCAGCCTGCTGGTTGTTGGAATACTAGTCACAATCCTTGGTTTCATTACCATCCGGGGAATTGGAGTTGTAAACTGGGAATTCCTCACAGCCATGCCAAAGGATGGTATGACTAAAGGAGGGATATTCCCGGCAATTGTGGGTACCGGCTGCCTTGTAATGGGAAGTATGATCTTTGCCTTTCCCATAGGCGTACTTTCGGGGATCTATACGAATGAATATCTGAAGGACAGCTGGCTGAAACGTTTTATTCGGATGATGACCAACAACCTGGCTGGTATTCCTTCTATCGTTTTTGGATTGTTCGGTATGGCTTTGTTCGTAAATTACCTCAAATTCGGTGATTCCATTATTGCCGGTTCCCTGACGCTTGGATTGCTGACACTTCCTGTAGTCATCCGCACCACCGAAGAGGCGTTGAAATCGGTAGAAGACAGCCTGCGAATGGGGAGTTATGCCCTTGGAGCTACCAAGCTCCAGACAATAAAGCGTGTGGTACTTCCGGTTGCATATCCCAACATTATTACCGGACTTATTTTATCAATTGGCCGTGTATCAGGTGAAACAGCGCCAATTTTGTTTACCGTTGCCGCCTATTTTCTTCCTAAATTGCCTTCAAGCCTTTCGGATCAGGTTATGGCCTTACCCTATCATTTGTATGTGCTCGCGACCAGTGGGACCAATATGATAGAAACACGGCCGATGGCATATGGTACTGCCTTTGTATTGGTTGCAATCGTGCTCATTGTTAACACAACAGCTAGTTTGTTACGCCGATTTTTGCAAAAGAAAGTAAAAATGGATTAAGTGTCCGGCGAATAGTAAAAAGTGAAAAATGGAATGTGGATATTGCCGATTGAAAAGTGAAAATTGAAAAATGATAATAAGATGAAACCCGCAACTCATCGCTCATAAACCTCCAGCCCTCCAACCATCTAAGCCTCCAATCCTCCAACCCTCCAATCCTTTCAACCGATAATGATACAGGCAGAAGCAAAAAAAATTAATGTGTGGTATGGTGATTTTCATGCACTGAAAGAAATAAGCATGACCTTTAAACCCAACACGGTTACGGCGCTCATTGGTCCGTCAGGTTGTGGTAAATCGACTTTTTTGCGTCTTTTCAACCGCATGAACGACCTTATCAGCAATTTCAGGCTCGAAGGATTGATTACCGTGGATGGAGAGAATATTTATTCAAAAGATGCAAAGATTGATGAAATCCGTAAGGGCATTGGCATGGTTTTTCAGAAACCCAACCCCTTCCCGAAATCGATTTATGAAAATGTAGCCTACGGATTAAGGGTGAATGGTATAAACGACCGGAAAACGGTGGATGAAACCGTGGAGCGTTCACTGCGGCAGGCTGCTTTATGGGATGAAGTTAAGGATGACCTTAAGAAATCGGCTATGTCCATTTCGGGTGGGCAGCAGCAGCGGCTGTGTATAGCCCGCGCGCTTGCTGTTCAGCCACGTCTTATCCTGATGGATGAACCTGCTTCAGCCCTTGACCCCATTTCAACTGCAAAAATTGAAGAACTGATTTTTGAGCTGAAAAAAGCATATACCATAATAATTGTTACCCATAATCTTCAGCAGGCCGGAAGAATAAGCGATTACACCGGCTTCTTCTATCTCGGCGAAATGATTGAACACGACAAGACACAGAAGATATTCCTGAACCCCGGGAACGAACGAACGCAGAATTATATTACAGGCAGATTTGGTTGAAAGGTGATTAGTGCTATGTAATTCGTGTGAAAGTTTAGTGCCCGTAAAAGAGATCAGTAAATCTAAAATCCGAAATTAAAAATCCGAAATTAAAATGAGCCACCTAGATACCAACCTAATCCAACTCAAGAACGATCTTATTCAGATGTGGAACCTTGTGAGCAGCCAGATGGAAAAAGCGAGGCTTACCCTGATCAATGGTGATAAGGATCTTGCCCATGAAGTCCGGGCGAACGAAAAACTCGTGGATTCCTTTGAACTGAAGATCGATATGGATTGTGAAAATATTATCATGTTACAGAATCCAGTGGCTGTTGATCTTCGCTTCCTGCTTTCCGTGCTTAAAATCAATTATAACCTGGAGCGCATAGGCGACTATGCAAATGCGATTGCTAAAACTGTTGAACATTCGGAAAAGCCCTGGCCAGTTGAAATTATTGAAGGAGCAAAGATTCCTGAAATGTTTTATATCGCCCAGACCATGATCCAGGAATCATTAGCGGCATTTGAAAAAGGAGATCGTAAAAAGATTAACCGTTTGTTTGCAATGGACGAGAAACTGGATAAGATTAACGCTGAGGAAAATTCAATTATTACCAAGCTTATCAGGGATAACCAGGATAACACATCCATACTGCTCGATGCATTCTCCATTATCCGTAAACTCGAACGGGCAGGCGATCATATCACCAACATTGCTGAAGAACTGATCTTTTATTTCGATGCGGTTATTGTGAAACACAGTAAACTACAGAAATTGAAGCAGAATCCGCTCAAGGCGCCTGAAAAATCTTAACATAGCGATATTAATCATGGAAAATACTGCATTTACAATCCTCCTGGTTGATGATGAATCCGACATCCTTGATTTTGTCGGGTACAACCTCCGGAAGGAAGGGTATAACGTCATCACATCCGATAACGGCCGCGATGCCATCTCGAAGGCGAAGGACTATCTTCCGCATCTTATCTTGCTGGATGTAATGATGCCCGAAATGGATGGTATTGAAACCTGCCGCGAAATAAAACGTATTTCAGGGCTGGAAAGCACGCTGGTAGTGTTTTTTACAGCACGGAGCGAGGATTTTACCCAGATACTGAGTTTGAATGCCGGAGGTGATGACTATATTACAAAACCTATCAAGCCAGCTGTTCTGGTAAGTAAGGTAAATTCTCTGTTGCGAAGACACCAGATTGTGAAAGAATCAGAAACCATATATGAAGTTGGCGATTTAAAAATCAATAAGGAAAAATACATGGTTTACCGGGAAGGGCAGGAAATACAACTGGCACGGAAAGAGTTTGAGCTGCTCAATCTCCTGGCATCCAGGCTCAATAAAGTCTTTACGCGCGATGAAATCCTGTCGCGCGTATGGGACGATGATGTAATTGTAGGCGAAAGAACCATTGATGTGCATATCCGGAAAATCCGTGAAAAAACCTCAAGTGCAAATATACGCACGATTAAAGGGGTAGGCTATAAATTTGTCCAGTAATGAAGACTTCCGATTCCCGAATCCTGTCTTTGATATTGTCATTACTGATCTCAGTGTTGTACAATCTTGCTTTTCTCATTGTGGAACCTTCCACCGGGATGAAATTTCCATGGACGGCCTTGATATGGGTTGACTTGATTCTGTTCACAATACAGTATTTCCTGGTAAAATACGTTCTCGACAGGTATATTTATGATAAAATCAAGCTCATCTATAAATCCATTCACAATCTCAAACTCGCGAAAGATGAAAAACGAGGGTTCATTGCAACCCATAAAGGTGACATCATTAGTTCGGTAAATAATGAAGTAATTACCTGGGCCCAGGACCGGAAACAGGAAATTGAAGAACTGAAAAAGCTTGAGACCTATCGGCGTGAGTTTCTGGCCAATGTTTCGCACGAGTTGAAGACTCCCCTGTTCAATCTGCAGGGTTTTACCCTCACACTGCTCGATGGAGGGCTCAATGATCCCAGTATTAATAAGGACTACCTTGAAAAGACCCAGAAAAACATCGAGCGGATGATCACGATCGTCGAAGATCTTGAGATCATATCGCGGCTCGAATCGGGTGAAGCAAAACCCAATGTTTCACGTTTTGAATTGGTTTCACTCACAAGAGAAGTATTTGAATTTCTTGAACCTAAAGCAACCTATCGCAATATTTCCCTGATATTTGGCAATGAGCACTACCACGATTTCCTGGTTCTGGCTGATAAGGAAAAAATAAGGGAAGTGCTTATTAACCTCATAGAGAATTCCATCAAATACGGGCGCGACAACGGGCGTACCAAGGTTAGTTTTTATTCCATGGACGAAAATGTGTTAGTGGAGGTATCGGATAACGGAATAGGTATTGAGGAAGAACACATTTCGCGTCTTTTCGAACGCTTCTACCGGGTCGACAAACACCGTTCCCGCATACAGGGCGGTTCCGGGCTGGGTCTTGCTATTGTCAAGCATATTATTGAAGCGCATAATCAAACGGTCAATGTACGCAGTGCTCCCGGTATCGGTTCAACGTTCGCGTTTACCCTGAAGAGAGGCTAAGCGTGCTTTCCTTTAAATGACTGGAAAATTCATTTAGTTTTTGTAGGCGCTGATCAGGTAATCAGGTTCCAGAAATGCAATGGATGCTTCTATTCCATGATGATCGGAAAGGTATTCCCGACCATTTCCCCATTTCGATTTCAGCACTGCTACCTTCCGGCTGATCCATTCAATGAGATGAGGATTCCGGGTCAGGATATAATCGAGTAGGCGGGGATCGCGTTGGGATAATTTATTAATATCATTGGATTCATCATCAAAAGTGATCTTTATTTTGCCCGAAATTTCACCATCCTCGGCGTTCAACCTTGTCAACATCTCCCGGTAATTCCTGACTATTTTTTCGTCCGTATTAAAATCGCCGCATATAATTTGGGGAATCGCAGTATCAGAGTATGGAACAATAAGCTTTTCATACATCTCACTGAGCTGACTGTCTCTAATCAGTTGTGGATAGACATCATCCTGTAAATGGGTTGCAATCAACTGGAAGCAGGCATGATTAAAATGTCCCTGAAGCAGAACAGCGCCTTTCCGGGCGAATGAATCAAATCCTGCCGATGCCTTGAACTCAATCTCCTTCTTTATAGTCAAAGGAATCCTGCTCATAATCCAAATTCCGCTGTTTAGTTTAAATGAAGGCCATGACCCGTTTACCGGTCCATAAGTATAAGGGAACTGATCGCGCAATGTTTTGTAAATAATTGATCTGGCCCGGGCGGTAAATGCCTCCTGAAAAACAATAATATCATAATCAGTCGAGCAGAGTGATTTGGCTATAGCATTAGCCCGGTCTTCCTTTTCCCTGAATAGATCAGGAATGGGAAGCATTCCTATATTCCAGGAAAGTATTTTTAACAGGTTTGACTTTTTCGAAATCACAGTTCTCAAACCGGCGTCACACTTATTAACCTGATTCCCGTTTACAAATAAACCAGTGAGTGTCAGGGTGCAATAAAGAAAGAACTTCTGGATTGTAGGTCGTGACATTGTGGATAGCTATTTAGTAAGGTTAGTATTATAAGAAGATTTTCAGCAATCAGTAAGATACTCTCCTGCAATCAATGCAAGGCCGAAAGTAACAGGGAATTGTAATACTATTGTTAATGAAAGAATATCAATAAGTTAAGTAAATCAGGATAGATTTCAGAGAAACGGATTCAAACGATTGTGATTTTATCCTTATTCCGGTGTAACAATAGTCAGGTAATTTTTCTTTTACCGCAGGGACGTAAAGTTATAAAACACAGAATGTCAACACTCTAAAGCGTAAAGAACTTATTTCTTATCTTACAGATAATCAGGAGATTGAAAATTATTTACGAACTATTGGAATAAGAAACATACTGATATCCGGATAATTCTTATTTTGATAAAATGAAATTAACATTGAACAGAACCTATATACCTATCTTTAGAAGTTAATTGTAAGAGTTCCAGATGACTGAAGACATTATTCTGTTCATAGCAAAATACGGTTACCTGGCAATATTTGTCCTTATTTTTCTTCAGGAGATAGGCGCTCCCAATCCGATACCCAATGAATTATTGTTACTCTTTTCAGGATACCTCACCTTTATAGGTGTCTTAAAATTGCCACTTGTGATTTTGGTGGCGGTGCTTGCCGATTTTACCGGCACCAGCATTTTGCATACAATTTTTTTTTATTCCGGTTCATACTTACTTCAGCATAAACCGCGCTGGTTACCTATCCCGTTTAAAGCCATTGAGAAGCTTAAAAAACAAATCAATGGATATGGGCAAACCGGGATTTATATCGGTCGCTTAACTCCTTTTATCCGTGGTTACACTTCGGTAATTGCAGGCTTGTTGTTAATTAAATCCCGGGTATTTCTACCTATTGCAATGATTACCGCTATCATCTGGGTAACAGTTTATGTAACGGCCGGTATATTACTGGGTCCCTTCTGGAACCTTGTGGCTCCAACCTTGAGCAATTTCAAATATATTATGTTACTGGTTATCAGTTGTATCATCATAACAATGATTGTACATTCTTTTATCAGGCAAAAAACAAATTCCGAAGATTGACCACAACCAGGCCAGGATTTTTCCAAATTAATCGTTAAAATTATTTAAGAAAAATCTTACTATTTCTGATTATTTTTAATTAATTGCTGAATGGTATTACTTATTTAATTGGATTTAAGAGTTGGTGAAATACGATAAGAAAAATCAGGGAAAATATTTAATGTTTTTATG
>JANXXZ010000039.1 GCA_025350385.1 Bacteroidales bacterium | reverse complement strand
ACAAATTATTACTCCGGATTATTTATTGTAAGGTTCTATAATGTTCATTTTTCGCTAAGCACTCAATATCCGGTACTCAGCACTAAATATTCAGCAGCCTTCACCAGGAACCTGGAACCCGGCACACGGCACCAGAATCATTGAATTGCAAACAAACATACTTTTTAATTACGGTTTCCCCGGCGAAGCGACTAATTGCCTAAATTCGGGTTTCCTTTCCGGTGGCACCAGTCTGAGGAGGAGAAATAACATGAGCGTGGGTAACATAAAAATTTTCGGAATCCTGATCCTGGTTTCTTGGGGAAGCCTGGCAAATGCACAACGCTTTGGCCTTCCCGGGATCCATAATTTCACTCGTTCGGAATATAAGGGCGGTACACAGAACTGGGCCGTGTCACAGTCGGCTGATGGTATGATGTATTTTGGTAATAACAACGGATTGGTTGAATACGACGGCGCTCACTGGAATGTTTACAAAGACCTGAACCTGGTAAACCGCTCCGTTTGTGTTGACGGTAAACGAATCTATGTTGGAGCTTTTAACAAGTTTGGATATTATGAAGAGGATGCAAACGGCATACTTCGTTATCACTCTTTACTTCCCCTGCTCAATAACCGCATCAGCGATTTTGATGAAATCTGGCGCATTCATAAAACCAGTTTCGGTATCGTATTTCAGTCGTTCCGGGCAATCTTTATTTACAACCAGGGAAAAATTGATATAGTCTTTCCAAGATCGAAGTTTCATTTCTCCTATTATGTGAACGGGATTTTATGGGTATATGACGAGATGCAGGGTCTCATGCAATACCGTGAAGGAAAAGTGAGACAGATCCCCAAAGGAGAAACCTTCGCCGGCACCCAGGTCTGGACAATCCTGCCCCTGAATGATGACCAGGTAATCATAGGCACGGCTAAAAAAGGGATGTTCCGTTATGATGGCGAAAAAATAACCCCCTGGGACAAACCGGTTAATGCATTACTCAAGAAATACCAGATATTTTCAGGCGCTCTTATCGAAAAGAAATACTTTGCTTTCGGAACTATTCAAAACGGGCTGATCATCTCAGATACTGCCGGTCAGGTAGTTTTTGAAATGAACAAGGAGCGGGGCCTTTCGAACAATACCGTACTGAGTATTGGCAGCGACCAGGAAGGGAACATCTGGTTAGGCCTGGATAACGGGATTTCGGTGGTACATTTCAATTCACCGCTAACATATATTCAGAATTATTTCAATATCGGTTCAGGCTATGCTTCGGCACGGTTAGGTGATTACCTTTACCTGGGAACCAACCAGGGACTTTTTTACATCAGCTGGAGCGATTTCATCAACCCGCTTAAGAAAAGAGAAGATTTTCACCTGATCGAAGGTACCGAGGGCCAGGTCTGGTGCCTGACTATAATCGACAAAACGCTTTTGTGCGGTCATAATTTCGGGGTATTCCAGGTACTGGATAAGACAGCCGTTAAGATTTCTTCCGTTCCAGGTGGATGGAACATAATCAGGCTCGACAGGAAAGAACCCCTTCTGCTTGTCGGAAATTACTCCGGATTGTCCGTTTTAGAGCGTAAAGGCTCGATGTGGTCATACCGGAATGAATTAACCGGTTATGACCAGTCATCTCATTATCTGGAACAGGATTCGAAAGGAATCATATGGATCAGTCATGGTTACAAGGGAGTCTTCAAGTTAAAAACCGATGCAGAGCTCAGGCATGTTACAGAAGTTCGGTTTTATGACAGCAAGAACGGATTACCATCCGACCAGGGAAATACAATTTTTAAAGTCAGATCAGGAATAGTGTCAGGAACGCGGAATGGTATATTCAGGTATAATGAAACTGCTGATACGTTTGAACCAGATGTACAATTTAACCAGCTGATCCCCGGCATAAAACAGGTTGATTATATCTCACAGGATAATGCCGGCAACATCTGGTACTATAATAATCAGCAACCCGGCGTTCTTCGGTTCCAGGAAGACGGTAGTTACAAAAATATTACAGCTCCTTTTGTTGAATTATCCGGGATGATTATTCCAACATATGGTCATATCAATGCCCTGGATGCAGCTGATGTAATATTCGGGCTCGAAGGTGGCTTTGCCCATTATTACTCTGGGCAATTAAAACAGTATAATTTTTCTCCTATCCTCTATATCAGCAACTTACAATCGAGTGATACGTCGGAAGGTATATACCGCTTTAATAACACTCATCCCAGGCAGGAGATTGTCCCAAGGTTCAGGTATGTAAGCAATACCATTTCAATTGCCTTTGCAGCCAGCCAGTTTGTGGAACAAGGAGTATTTTTTCAATATAAACTTGCTGGTTTTGATGAAGCCTGGTCGGAATGGTCGCCTAAAAATTCCAAGGAATACACCAATCTGCCACCCGGAAATTATACATTCATGCTTAAAGCTCTTTCAATCCAGGGTAAAACAACCCCTGTTCTCAACTATAATTTCGCAATCCTTCCTCCCTGGTACCGTTCAGTTTACGCCTGGATCATATACCTGATGATGGCTGTTTGCATGCTGTACATTGTCTACCGTTTCTTCCTGAGGAGTATAGAAAAATCACGGCTCAAAGAGAAAGAGGCTCAAAAAGACAAGTACCGGCAACGTGAGCAGCAGTTGAAAGAAGAAGCTCTTATTACTGAAAAGGAAATGATCAGGCTGAGAAACGAAAAACTAAATCTTGAAATGATTCACAAGGAAAAGGAACTTGCCAATTCCACCCTGCTTATCATTCAAAAGAATGAAATCCTGAATAAATTAAAAAATGACCTCAACAAAATCAAACATTCGCTGAATGATGATCACCTGAAGAATGACCTGAATTCCACTATAAAACGGATTGGGAAAGAGATTGACAATGAGAAGCAGTGGCAGGTTTTTAATACCCATGTGGAGCAGGTACATGAAGACTTATTCAGGAAACTCAAAACGCAATACCCCGACCTCAGCCCACGTGAACTGAGTTTATGCGCATACCTCCGGATGAATATCTCCAGCAAGGAGATAGCCACCTTAATGAATATCAGTACCCGGGGAGTTGAAATCAGCCGTTACCGTATCCGGAAAAAACTCGGACTGGGCAGGAATGCCAACCTCACTGATTTTATGATGACACTTTAATATCGCTGAAGTTTTGGTTATTCGCATTAATAAGGGTGTTATAGAAGAAACGAGGAGCGAGCATTGAGGGGCGAGGGGCCAGGAGCGAGAGGGCAATTGGGCGAAAAGCGAAGGGCAAGAGATTTCGGACTTCGTACAGCAGCAGATTTATTTTGCAATTCTCTGTAAGGTTTATTAATTATTCGGTTATAAGAGCCAGTTCAATCCTTATTACAAATTAATGTTATAAAGTATTAACGCATTTTTTGATTCCGGAGCTATCACCTGAATCATTCCTGATTAAACGCCTAAAGTGTAGGTCATGATGAGTTTCTACTAATTATAATTAATTCATTTTAAGTGGCTTACACATCCATATTTAGGAGTTTGATGTATTCACGATGTAATTAATTATTCGATGTTGTTGCATTTTTGATGTACATCATATTACTATTAAATATTAATCTGAGCACTACATTAGCAGTCGCTTACAGGCTCAAATAATGCAAATGACAAGAGTTATCCCGAAAAATAAGTCTGTGTTCCTGAAAAATCACCGGTTTTATTACTTTAAAAAGTCCATTATGAAGAAAGTATTTTTACTGGTGTCAGTTATAACTTTATCCCTTATCCTTTTTTCCGGATGTGGAAAAAAAGCAGCCAGTCCCGGCGCTAAAAAAATGGATACAAAAATAGAATCACAGGTTGACAAACTTCTGAGCCAGATGACACTTGAAGAAAAGGTGGGACAGATGACACAGGTTACCATTGATGTGATTCTTGCGACCGATAGCAACAGGGTGGTAATTGAACCTCAGCGGATTGATACCGCCAAGCTTCGCAAGGCTATAGTAGATTATAAGGTAGGCTCCGTATTAAATGTTGCCAATCATGCTTATTCCCGCGATCATTGGTTCGTTGTGATTTCGGCTATTCAGAAAATGGCAACTGAACAAACGCGTCTCAAAATTCCTATATTATATGGTATCGATGCTATTCATGGGGTCAATTATACCGAAAAATCGACGCTCTTTCCCCAGGAAATCGGGTTAGCGGCTACCTGGAATAAAAGCCTGGTTGAAGAGGCCGCTTCAATTACAGCTTATGAAACCAGAGCGTCAGGCATTCCCTGGAATTTTTCACCTGTTCTGGATTTGGGCCGCAACGCAGTTTGGCCCCGGCTGTGGGAAACCTTCGGGGAGGATGTATTCATGGCTAAAACCATGGCTAATGCGATGGTTCGCGGTTATGAAGGTGACGATATTTCGGGCAAATTCAAGGTTGCATCCTGCCTGAAACATTATTTAGGTTACAGCATCCCTTTAAGCGGGAAAGACCGCACCCCAGCTTGGATCCCTGAAAATTTCCTCCGCGAATATATTCTTCCTCCTTTTGCTGAAGCGGTTAGGACAGGTGCTCATTCGGTAATGATCTGTTCTGGCGAAATCAACGGAACTCCTGTTCATGCCGATCATCATATCCTCACTGACATATTACGCGATGAACTTCAGTTTAAAGGTATTGCGGTGAGCGACTGGGAAGATATCAACCGTTTATATACCAATCACCATGTAGCCGCCAGTCCGAAAGAAGCCGTCAAAATCGCCGTGATGGCAGGCGTGGATATGAGTATGGTTCCGATGGATTTTAAGTTTGCCGATTACCTCCTGGAACTTGTAAAAGAGGGATCAGTTCCCAAATCGAGAATTGATGAGGCCGTGCGCCGTATTTTACGGGTAAAAATAGAATTGGGGCTCATGGAGCATCCCTTTTACCCGGCTACCGATTATCCGAAATTCGGATCGGAAGAGTTCAGGCTTGTGAGCCAGGAAGCAGCCCGCGAATCGGTTACCTTACTCAAAAACGAAAACGGGGTGCTGCCGTTGCCCAAAACAGCCAGGGTGCTGGTTACAGGTTTTGCAGCCAATTCGATGCGCTGCCTCAATGGTGGCTGGACCTATACCTGGCAGGGGCAACTCACTGATGAATATGCTTCCTATAAATCAACCATACTCGAAGCTATCAGGGAAAAAATAGGAGCAGCCAATGTTTCCTATGCCGAAGGAACAAAATACGATACTCTTACTGATAGCAGGAAAGCCATCCAGATGGCCCGTTCCTGTGATTATATCGTACTTTGTCTTGGAGAACTTTCATATACCGAGCAGATGGGCAATATTAACGACCTCTACCTGCCTGAGGCACAGACGGAACTTGCAAATCAACTCGCCGCTACCGGTAAACCGGTAATCCTGGTGCTAACCGAGGGACGTCCAAGGCTCATCAGCAAGTTTGCCCGGAATATGAAAGGTATTTTCATGGCCTACCTTCCGGGGAACGAAGGGGGTATGGCCATTGCAGATATTCTGTTCGGAGATGTAAACCCTTCGGGCAAATTGCCTTTCACTTACCCGCGGTATCCTAACGATCTTACCAATTATGATCATAAATATACCGAAACAATCAATAACACCAGATACGATCCCCAGTTCCCGTTTGGTTTTGGGTTAAGCTATACCTCCTATGTTTACTCCAACCTGAAAATGGATAAAACCGAATTAGGATCGGATGAACAAATTCAAATCGCGGTCAATGTTACCAATTCGGGAAAGGTGAAAGGGAAACAAAGCGTTCAGTTGTATATCAGCGACCTCGTTGCAAGTGTTACTCCTTCGGTGAAACGACTGCGCGGATTCGAAAAAATTGACCTTGAACCCGGGCAGACCAAAACAGTGAGTTTCACTATTCCGGCTGCTGACCTGGCATTTGTAAACAGCGAATTGAAATGGGTTACCGAACCTGGTGAATTCGAAGTAAGCATTGATAATTTAAAGGGAAAGTTTAATCTCCGGTAATAAGGCGTTATCTTTACAAGGTAACTTCACAATTGATTGAGAAAAAGGTACTGTTTAAGAAAATTATAGAAAAGAAATCAGTTTACAAACATTTACAACGTGAAAGTGCCGGGTTCCAACACCAGATGATGGATTATATACTTACAAAAAGCATTAAAAGCACCTGAACATAAGACAATTGAAATTGGCAGATGGCACCTGGCGCTTTTTCGGGAAGAGTATTAATCCTGCAATATTCAAATACAAAACCAAAAAAAACACAGTAGCATTTAATGAAAACATACAACCCTCAATCCAACCACAAACAATCGAAACCCATCAGTCTATGAGAAAATTTACTCTTTTGCTTGCGCTGCTGCTCTTTACGGGCATGCAGCTGCTTGCACAACGAACAATAACCGGTAAGGTAATAAGCGCCGACGATGGCCTTGGCGTACCAGGCGTATCAGTTGTTGTGAAAGGAACAACCGTTGGTACCCTTACCAATATTTATGGCAATTACAAACTTTCAGCCCCCGGCAATGTCGCAATCCTTGTTTTCTCCTACATAGGGATGAAAACAGTTGAAGTGCCTGTTAGTGCATCCAATATTATCGATGTTAAAATGGAGAACGCAGCCAAGGACATAGAAGGTATTGTTGTAATTGGTTACGGCACACAAAAGAAAAGCGTGGTTACCGGCGCCATTTCGAGTGTGAAAGGCGGCGACCTGAACAATATGCAGGTTCCCCGTGTAGAGCAGGCTTTGCAGGGCAGAACTTCGGGATTGACAATAGCATCCAGTTCAGGTCAGCCGGGAGCAGGGTCAACAGTTCGTGTACGTGGAACTACTTCGATCAACGACAGTGATCCTCTATATGTTGTGGACGGGGTTCCTGTTGATAACGGAGGTATTGACTACCTGAATTCAGCCGATATTGAATCTATTGAAGTACTTAAAGATGCTGCTTCGGCTGCAATTTACGGTGCGCGTGCAGCCAGCGGGGTAATCCTGGTTACTACTAAAAAAGGCAGTGCAGGAAGGATGAATGTGAACTATAGCGCATACTTCGGGACCCAGGCACCTGCAAAAAAACTTGACCTGCTGAATGCCACTCAATATGCTACTCTTCGAAATGAAGCAGCCATTAACGGTGGGGCAACAACTGTACCTTTTCCTAATCCTGAATCATACGGCGTGGGTACAGACTGGCAAAGCACTATTTTTAATAATAATGCCAAAATTCAGAATCATGAACTGAGTGTAAGCGGCGGAAATGACAAATCGACCTATTATTCCTCTTTCGGGTATTTTGACCAGCAAGGAATTGTAGCCTCCGAAATTTCCAACTATAACAGGCTGAATATACGGTTTAACTCCAACCACAAAGTGAACAAATGGCTTGTTTTTGGCCAGAATACGGCATATTCACATATAAAAAGCAAAGGGTCGTTGAATACTAACAGCGAATATGGCGGCCCCCTTGCTTCAGCTATCAATCTTGACCCGATTACCCCTGAGGTTATTACCGACACAGCCGTAGCTAATGCTTCTCCATACAACAACCATCCTGTTGTGGTAGATGCCCAGGGCCGCCCCTATGGCATCTCCAGATATGTGGGGCAGGAAATGACCAATCCGCTTGCCTATATTCAAACACGCCTGGGAAATTACGGATGGTCCGATAATTTTGTTGGCGATGTTTACGCAGAAGTTGAACCAGTAAAGGGTTTAAAATTGAAGTCTGACCTCGGTTCAAAACTGGCATTTTATGGAAGTGAAAGTTTTTCTCCTGTTGTTTACCTGAATGCATCTACCTCAACTGCAAAAAATTCATTCTACAAGGACAATAATAAAAGTTTCAGGTGGAATTTCGAAAACACCGCGTCCTATACCCGGAGTTTCGGATTGCATAACTTAACTGCATTGTTGGGAATAAGCGCTTTTGTTGAAAATTCAAAAGGCACGGGGGTTACCGTACAGGATTTGCCCGTTAATACATTCGCAGAAGCTTCAATGAATTTTCCAACCGTTCCGGCTCAATGGATCGCATACGGCTGGGAAAGTGCTGATCACAAAGTGAGTTCGCTCTTTGGCCGTTTAACCTATAATTATAAAGAAAAATACCTCTTTACTGGAATTATCCGGCGTGACGGATCTTCCAGGTTCGGAAGTAATAATAAATATGGTGTATTCCCTTCCGCTTCAATAGGTTGGGTTACTTCAAGGGAGGAATTCTGGCCTGTGAATAATGTGGTCAACCTTCTCAAAATCCGTGGTTCCTATGGGGTGACCGGGAACGACAACATCGGAGATTTCAGATATCTTTCAACCATCGGAGGTGGCAGGAATTATACTTTTGGCAATGATAATTACACGATCGGCTACAGCCCCGATGCCCTTTCAAATCCCGATTTAAAATGGGAACAAACCAGCCAAAGCAACATTGGTTTTGAAGCAACGTTACTACAATATTTTTCAGTTGTATTTGATCTTTACAAAAAGAATACTACCGGAATGCTTCGGCCTTTTGTCCTCCCGGCTTATGTTGGAGTCGGTCCTCCAATTGGCAATGTTGCATCCATGACGAATAAAGGAGTCGAAATCGAATTGGGGTTTCATAAAACAATAGGTGAAGTTGATCTTAAAGTGAATGGGAATGCTTCGTACCTGAAAAATGAAATCACCGACCTTGGAAGTGTAAAATATACAACAGGGGCCAGTTTTCAATCCAGTGATTATGAACTGACCAGGAATGCAGTAGGTCAATCCATTGGATCCTTTTATGGATTTGAAACGCTGGGAGTATTTCATAAACAATCAGATATCCTTGGTTATACCCACAAAGACAGCCTAGGTGTTTCATCCATGATTCAACCGAATGCACAACTCGGCGATTTCAAATTTGCCGACCTGAACGGTGATGGAAAAATTACTGCCGCCGACCGTACCTTTATTGGTGATCCAACTCCTACCTGGTCATACGGTTTTTCCGTTTCGGCCAACTATAAAGGCTTTGATATTATGGTGTTTGGCCAGGGAGTATCCGGGAACAAGATCTTTAACGGCTTACGCCGCCTTGACATGACTACTGCCAACTGGACTACTGCTGCACTGGATCGCTGGACAACAGCCAATCCGCTGAGTGATTTCCCGCGTATCAGTACCAGCGACCCCAATAAAAATTTCAGCAGCCCTTCAAGTTTTTACCTGGAGGATGGATCCTACCTGAGAATCAAGACCTTGCAAATTGGATACAACCTTCCTAAGGTTTTCCTGAACAAGATCGGACTTCAACAGTTTCGTATCTACGTAAGTTCCAACAATCTGTTGACTTTCACAAAATACAAAGGATATGATCCTGAAATAGGCGGTAGCAGTTATGGTATCGACCGGGGTATTTATCCTCAGGCCCGTTCCTTTATAGGTGGAGTAAACGTAACCTTTTAACAAACCTAAAAAACAAAGACCATGAAAATATATCTTATACAACTTTGTGCCTTCGTTGCAGGAATGTTTTTCCTCAATTCCTGTTCAAAGGACTTCCTGGAAGTGACCCCGAAAGGAACCGCCCTTGAAGCGAATTATTATAAAAACGCCCAGGAGGCTTATAACGGGCTGGTTGCAGCCTACGATCCGCTCGGAACGGAATGTGGAGCCACCTATTCCAGTAAAATAGGCGCTCTCAATTCAGCTTCCGACGATTGTTATGCCGGTGGCGGCTCATCATCCGATGTGCCGGCCTGGCAGGCATGGAACGATTTTTCAGTGGATCCTTCGGTTGGCATCCAGGCTGATTTCTGGAGCAGGAATTTTACCGGTGTTTACAGGGCCAACCTGCTTCTCTCGAAACTTGGCGGCGTTCCCATGGATACAGCACTCAAGGCAAGGTTTATCGCAGAATCCAAATTTTTACGCGCCTATTTTTATTTCGACCTGGTACGCTTGTTCAAAAATGTACCTTTATTTATACAAGTCCTCGCTCCGGGAGAACTTTTTTCGGCTACCCAGGCTAAACCGGAAGATGTGTGGGCTCAGATTGAGAAAGATCTGAATGAGGCAATTCCCGATCTGCCTTTAACAATTTCTGCAGATGAAAATGGCCGAGTTACAAAACTTGCGGCAACTGCTCTTCTTGGTAAAGTAATTTTATTTCAGAACAACGAAAGCCGCATGCAGGAAGCAGCCGATTTGTTTGAACAGGTAAACACCTCACCAAACTACGAACTGTTGCCAAATTTCGGCGATATCTTCAGCGCTGGCAATAAATTCAACAAGGAATCCATTTTCGAAATAGTGCATACTTCCAAGCAATTAGCCGGCTGGGGTGCATGGCCTAATTTTGATGGAGATGTCTACGTGCAAATGGTAGGACCACGCGCTTATACCGGTCCTACATACGTGGCTGGCTGGGGCTTCAACCCCATTATCCTCGACCTGGTTAATTTAATGAAAAACGATCCGAGGTATCCATACACCATTGCCAATATCGACAGTCTCAAGCAAAAAGGACTGGCAACCTATGAAGCAGGGTATCAGAATACCGGGTATTTTATACAGAAGTTCGCCCCTTTGAAGATAAACTATTCCACCATTGGCGGCGATCCCGTATTGAATTATCCAAATGATGTAATTGAAATCCGCCTGGCCGACACTTACCTCATGGAGGCCGAAGCCCTGGTTCGCGCCGGCGGAAATATCAGCAAGGCTCAGACATACCTGGATAAGGTCCGCGCTCGCGTTGGTCTTCCGTCAGTGCCTGCAACCCTTGAAAACATTTACAAGGAACGCCGCCTTGAACTTGCCACCGAAGGACACCGTTTCTTTGACCTTGTCCGCACCGGGCAGGCTGCGACGGCCCTGGCATTCAAGCATTTTACCGCCGGGAAAAATGAGATACTGCCTATTCCACTAACCGAACTGGCTAATACTAAACTGGTACAGAATCCCGGTTACTAGAATACTATTCTTTTTAGCCCTCTCACTCTTAGGTAGTGCAGGGCTAAAAAGTTCAGATATAACGATGTGCATGCCAACGATAGTTCAAATTTTTACCAATTATCCGTTGAGCTTAATAAAATACCAAGGATAGTTTTTTGGTTGAGTTTGGTTTGTTGAATGGAGTTGGCCGGACTAAAAAACGGCCAACTTTTTACAAAATTAAAATTATGAAAGCAGCTGTTTGTTTCTTCCTTTTTTTGATAGTCATGGGTTTTTCGGGCTGTAAGGCTGATAATGAACCCGGTTCCTATATTTCCATTCCTCCGGTAATAAAAGATAAAGGCTGGACGTTTGAAACAACACCGGTATGGTCGGACGAATTCAACTACACCGGTTTACCCGATCCTGCCAAATGGGGATATGATATCGGGGGAAGCGGCTGGGGGAATAATGAACTTGAATGCTATACAAACGATATCAAAAATGGCAGCGTAGCCAACGGTATATTGACCATCACAGCCATTAAGGAAGATGTTGGCGGTAAAAATTACTCTTCTGCCAGGCTTGTCACGAAAAATAAGGGAGATATCCTCTATGGCCGGATTGAAGTGAAGGCCAAACTTCCTGCAGGCAAAGGAACCTGGCCTGCCATCTGGATGCTGCCTACCGACTGGGAATATGGCGGATGGCCGGCTTCTGGAGAAATTGACATCATGGAACATGTGGGATACGACCAGGACGTAATTCATATCAGCACCCATTGTGAAGCGTATTATTTCAAGATTGGTACACAGAAAACAGCCGTAAAGAAAATTGAAAATGCCACTACCGAATTCCACCTCTACCGGATCGACTGGACTCCCTCTGCGATCAAGGGGTACATTGATGATCAGCTGGTATTTACATTTTTAAATGAAGGAACCGGTTATAAGGTATGGCCTTTCGACAAACGTTTCCATCTCTTGCTGAATGTTGCTGTCGGTGGCGACTGGGGCGGAGCACAGGGAGTTGATGATAAAGCATTCCCGGCCTCGATGCAGGTGGATTATGTAAGGTTCTACAAAATGATTGAAAAGAATTAAGCGCATCATGAACAGTAAACGGAAAGAAATGGTTGCCCATACCAGGTATTGTTTGTACCCTTATTTCCTTAATGAACCTTAGTATGAACTTTGTTGTTCATTGTGGTTAATCAATTTACCACGACGGACTCAAAGGAATGCACAGGGTCACGCTAAGTGCAGGTGAAGCAGGCATTAAACAACCAGGCAAGGAAAATAAAATTAATTTACCCCTAGCAGGATAATCTCGCAAAATAAGGATAACCATGAACACAAAACTTAAAAATTTCGGATTTGGTTTCCTGATGCTGTATCTCTGCCTGTGCTCTGCTTTTAGTTGTAAGGAAAAAGATGACAACACGGTGATCCCTCCCATTGATACCACCACGAATATTGTTCCCTACAAAACCGATGTAGTGTTCTGGCTGACCAATGCCGACCAATCGGTAAAGCTGAAAAAACAACACATCAGCCTGCTTTTTGTTGATTCAGTCAACCAGTTCCCGACTATCACTGTCGACACAACGCTGACATACCAGCCGATTGACGGCTTTGGCTTCTGTATGACCGGTGGAAGCGCTTACCTGATCAACCACTTACCTGCATCTGACCGGGATGCGTTGATGAAGGAGCTTTTTGCTTCCGACAGCGCTTCCATTGGAATCAGTTATTTACGGGTAAGTATCGGGTCTTCCGACTTGAATTCAACCGTTTATTCTTATGATGATATGAGTGCCGGTCAGAGTGATACTGCCCTGAATAATTTCAGCCTCAGCAAGGATCAACCTGATCTTATCCCCATTCTGAAGCAGGCCCTTTCGCATAACCCGGAAATAAAAATACTTGGATCTCCATGGTCGGCACCGGCCTGGATGAAAACCAACAACAACTCCAAAGGCGGCAGCCTGAAACCGGAATATTATAACGTGTATGCCCGATACCTGGTAAAATATATACAGGGTATGCAGGCCGAAGGTATTCATATCGACGCCATTACGCCTCAGAATGAGCCACTGAATCCCGGGAACAACCCAAGTATGGTTATGACGGCTGTTGAACAGGCCGATTTCATTAAAAATAACCTGGGTCCAGCTTTCCAGTCAGCCAATCTAACGACCAAGATCATTATATACGATCATAATTGCGACCGCCCCGATTATCCTATTTCAATCCTTAATGATGCCGGTGCCCGGCAATATATTGATGGGTCGGCATTTCACCTGTATGGAGGAGATATTTCCGCCTTGTCACAGGTTCATAATGCGTTCCCTGACAAGAACATCTATTTTACTGAGCAATGGGTTGGAGGCCCCGGTGAATTTGCAGGGAATATTCAATGGCATGTAAAAAACCTGATCGTCGGGGCAACCAGGAACTGGAGCAGGAATGTACTTGAATGGAATCTTGCATCCGATCCCAACTACAATCCGCATACCGATGGTGGTTGTACTACCTGTGAAGGAGCCCTGACAATCAGTTCGGGGATTACCCGGAATGTATCGTATTACATAGTTGCCCATGCATCCAAGTTTGTCCCGGCCGGCTCCGTAAGAATCGCAACCAATTATCCTTCGGTTTTACCCAATGTTGCATTCAGAACACCCGATGGGAAAAAAGTACTGATTGTGTTGAATGATAATAATACCATCCAAACCTTTAACATAAAATTTAAAGGAAAAACAGTAACCAGCACCCTGAACAAAGGTGCAGTTGCCACTTACATCTGGTAAAATGTGAAAATGATACCTGATGGTTTACCAAATGATCAATCCTGTCCTGATTTCTTGTGTGAGATTATTTCCATAAACACTCTACCCGGAAAAACGGATACTAAAAAGCAAATTGAGGTGAAGGAGGCTGACAGTATGAGAATAAGGAATAATTTCCTTGTACGGATCAAAAACAGCGGTGTGTTTTATCAGGTTTTCTCTTAACAAATGCTGATTTGGGTGAGCCGTATATACTACTCAGCTTCCTATTTTTAACTATACCGTTGCTATTCCATTTTGCGAAAAAAACAAAATTGTGCGCAACGGCATCACTGAATCTAAACTAAAATTGCATCGCATTTCCGTTAAGATTCAGTATAAATGCTGATGAATAGCAGGACAGGCTTGGATTCCCGGTCATTTCCCGGATGCCAAACTAGCGGTAATTCAGCTTCAGAAACAATCGGATCCATACAGCGACTGCTTAGTTCGAATTTCACCTGAAAACAGGAACACATGAATAAAAAATACATTTACAATTATATTGAAAATAGTATTGTATTTTATATTAACTTTACTCTCATTAAGATAAGAGATACGGTTAATGTACAATTTGTTGACAACACCTGGAGCTCTCAAAGATAATTTTACATAAAAATTTCAGCCAGAGTTTCCAATTAACTCAATAAATTAAAAATCAAGCAATAGAGAATTAAAAAAACTGAAACAAATCTCTTACTAACAGAAATTAATATTTTTATTAACCCCTCAAAACCAAACCAACATGAAACAGCTTACTAAGTACAGTTGGGCAATGATGCTGATCCTGGTCATTTCCCTGTCGAACGCCTGCAAAAAAGACACGACAGAACCTCAGGTCATTGCCAGTTTCACTTTCGCGGTGGATGCAAATAACTTTAAAATAGTTACTTTCACCAACACAGCACAGAATTTCCAAAAGCTTTCGTGGAATTTTGGCGACAACTCTGCATTATCTGCCGAATTAAACCCAACACACACCTATGCAACGTTGGGTGATTTTACCGTTACGCTTACAGCAACCTCACCCGGTGGAAATACTGATATTTATTCCACTAAAATTACTATTGCTGACCCTAACGCTCAGCTCACAAAGCTGGTGGGAGATGTTTCCAAAACCTGGAAACTGATCCGTACTTCTGCAAGCGGCCGTTATCCCCTTGAAGTTGGTCCTCAGGATCATTCCACTATCTGGTGGGCTATGGGCAAGGATAACAATGAACTTGCCAATCGTCCCTGCTTGCTTAACGACGAATGGACATTTGGCCGCGACGGATCATTGGTTTATAATGCCAACGGTGATTACTGGGCAGAAGCCGGAATTTATGCCGCACCTGGAAATGTTTGTGCAAATACTGCTGACCCAATGGTCGGAGCAAATGGTGAAGACCTTTCTGCATGGGGTAGTGGTAATCATACTTTTACCATGACTACCGGAGCCACTCCAACCATTACAGCTGTTGGTAAAGGGGCTTTTATCGGTTTTATTAAACTCGCTGATGGTATTGAAGTTCAATCCACTAATCCTATTGTAGTGCCGACATCCGTAACGTATAACATTGTCAAACTTACCGACGATGCCGTTGATACCCTTATTGTTGAAGGAAACTACGCTGGCGGCCCTGGATACTGGAGATTTGTACTGGTACATTATGATAATCCCGCTGATGAGCCCCCAATCCCAGGACCTAAACCATCCGCAGGCTTTACCTATACTAACACCGGTCTCGATGTTACCTGTACCAACACTACCACATTCGGTGTTACCTATGCATGGGATTTCGGCGATGGCGGAACCTCTACCGAAGCAAATCCAACCCACACCTATGCCGGCGTTGGTATTTATATCATTTCGTTAACCGCTACCAATCCTAACGGAACAAGTACTTCAAAACACCGGGCCTTTATTGCTTCGACAACCCCGCTTACCGATGCTATGTTGACAGGAGCTCCGTGGCATAATATCGCCGACAACCTGACCATCTTTGTTGGCCCGGCCCCGGGAGATGATTCATGGTGGAGTGTTTCAAAAGCACAGCTCGATGGAAGCAGTACCGGTGCTGAGGACTGGTCATGTATAGTCGATGACCAGTTTACTTTCGGTGCTGGCGGCACATTTTCTTATAATACCATGGGAAGTACCCGCAACGACGGCTACTTCGGCAGTCCCAACGGCTGCATTGATGACGCAGGTATTGCTGCAAGTGCCAACGGAGCTCCTTTCGGAACTTTTGCCGGTCACTCCTTTACCTTCACCCCTGCTTCAGGAACCGACAAAGCCAAGATCGTCCTTACCAGCCCTGCAGGACATGCCGCATTCCTTGGTTTCTACAAGGGATACAATGGCGTTGCCAGCGGAGTTAAAGGTGGCGAAAACAATGGTACCGATCCTGCCAACTTCGGTTCTTTAACCAATACTTACACTGTGTTGGGTTATGCAAATACAGGAACAAAGGAATATTTATTTGTTACTGTTGACATTACTTCTGATCATGCCGGTACAAACGCCTGGTCAGCCATCCTTGAACGATAATTCGTTTTAATTTGCCTGATTTGAAAAAATCAAGAGTGAGCGGGTTCAATGCTCGCTCTTGATTTTTTTCTTTATAAAGACAACCAGTATAAAATTGAAAAAACATTACTGGAAAATTGGTTTCCCACTTTTACACCTTTGCGGCTAATTTCCTTCTTCAATCCATCGCTGCCACCAGAGCCGGTATTTTATTACGGAATGGTAACACAATCCTTCTGTCATCCCGAATGAACTGATTTGGCCATGAATAATCACCTGATTCGTTTTTAAGCAACCTGACACCTCTTCGCTAATGCTCTCACAATTCCAGAGCGTTTTTCAATGAAAGAGCTTCCCAAAAAACAGCTCAATAACAGTTTGAAATAAAATCCCTAAAAAATCTGGCTATGACGAAACTATATACCCTAATTATATTTCTGATGGTTTCTTTATCCGTCTTCGCCCAAAACAGGCTGGTGACCGGTAAGGTACTTGATTCAGGCGGCATCGGATTACCTGGTGTCTCCATCGTACTCGTGGGTACCACAACAGGGACAGTTACTGATATAAACGGTTCCTACAAGATTTCTGTAAATGAAGGCGTTCTCCGGTTCAGTTACATTGGATTTATAACCCAGGAAATCAAAATTACCAATCAATCGGTGATTGACGTGGTATTGCTGGAAGCAGCCCAAACCCTCAACGAAGTAGTTGTTGTTGGTTACGGGACCCAGCGTAAAAAAGATTTGACTACTGCCGTATCCATTGTCGGCGAAAAAGAAATACGGGACAGGCCCCTTGTATCAGCGGCCCAGGCGTTGCAGGGAAAAGCCGCCGGCGTTCAGGTAACCCAGCCATCAGGAAAACCCGGAGAGGGCTTATCAGTCCGCGTTCGAGGAGCCACTTCGGTAATAGCCGGGAATGAACCCCTTTACGTGGTGGATGGAGTGCCCACAACAGATATAAGAGGTTTGGACCCTTCCGATATTTCCACCATGAGTGTTCTAAAAGACGCATCTTCGGCTGCCATTTACGGCGCCAGGGCTGCCAATGGCGTGGTGCTGATCACCACTAAAAGGGGTGGCGACAATGCCCCTGTAGTAAGCTTCAACTCCTATTTCGGTGCCTCGAAACTACGCAAAACCATTGATGTACTCAGCACTAAAGATTACCGGACACTGATGAAAGATATTTCAATCACAGTTGACCCGGCTGCTACCGGATACACAAACTGGAGTGACAAAACCTTTGGTACGGGAACGAATCAATCCTACCAGTTTTCCATTTCA
>JANXXZ010000535.1 GCA_025350385.1 Bacteroidales bacterium | reverse complement strand
CTCAAACCTATATAAAGGAAAATTTCGTGTTGTACTGTACTAGGCATGTTATGGGTATTGTTAATTTGTTCGCAGGATTGGGAACAGATGAATTTGCCAGGCATCTTCATTTGAAATCAAAGCCTCTTACAGTAGATTCATTATACGGACCAAATATATTCAGGGAAATCAATGACTTCTATCACAACAAAACAACAAGCCAGATAACTCTTTCTTTTTTACTGATCCTGATTATGTTATTCAATTATCTGTTGGCCCTGGTTGGAATATTTATTTTAATCAGAGAAAAGGAAAAGTTTGTATTTCTGTCCATTCTCTTTATTTTATATTTTTCTGCTATAGTTGGTGTTATTGGGTTGGCGAGACTCAGGATTCCATTTATGCCGTTCTTTAATATCTTATGTGCGGTGGGCTTTTACCATCTTTACTTAAGGTTAAGCGAGAAATATCGGAGCGCTGAAGACTAAAATCAGAGATATTCCTTTCTATTTTTTATCCAGTTTGTCAATATCTTCCAAACCCTCTATATTCATTGACTTTGAGAGTTTCTTTATCGATTTGAGGTCAATGTTGCCGGTTATACAAATGAGCAAATTCTCCCTGCCACCGCCAATCATGAGGAATTCGGTGATAACAGCACCTTTTCTCCGGATAAGCATCTTGAATACCTGGTCCTTTTCCTTCACTGACATTAGTTCTTCGTACTGCGAAATCGGAAGGCTTTTACTTATCTCATTATAAAAGTTGAGTTTTACTCTTGAAGCAGTGGCTGAGTCAGGCGCCAGGATACGGATGGATTCAAGTCCTTTTACAGCCTTGTTGAATTCATCCTTGCTTTCGTTTTCACTGGCAAAGAGACTGAACATGGCCTTGGATATGGACACAGTGGTGAATCCATCCTTGTCGGCATATTTTGCGAATAACGGATCCACAGCTGAATTCTGTCCATTCGCAAGGAAAGAACTCATGATGAGTGCCAGGGCTGCTACTATCTTTTTCATTTTTTTCATTTTTTTACTGAGTTAACAACTTTTTCAATCTCGGCTACTTTTTTAAGGTGGTTGAATGATTCATCGATTTTCGACAGGTATTTCAGATGGGCTGAATTCCGGTTCATGGTCCTTGAAATCAGCAGTAGTGCATGCTTTGTTTCAAGGTAAGCCAGTTTCGGATCCTTGAATGTATCCCTGACTATGTGTTCAGGTTTATGTTGGTATTGATATATTCCGATGGCAAGAATGAGCACGGCAGCTGCACCCCCGGCCCAGTATAGCACATGCCTGAAACAGTTCCTGGTTTCCTTTTTCCATTCATTTTCGATCACCCGGTTCAATTCGGCAGAAAGATCAAACGGAGGTGCAGCCTGCTTTTCTGCTTCATTAAAATAACGAAACATTTCCTGCAGTTCACGCTGCTCCGTGGGAAGCCCGGTCCTGCTGAAATATTCCTTCAACATGGATTCCTCGTCAAGGGTCGATTCCCCTTCGAGGTACCTGTTCAGAATATTCTCAATCTCTTTGTATTCCATAGTTATAAACTTTCATTAGTTCTTCCTTAATCCATTTGCGGGCAATACACAATTGGACCCTTACATTGTTTACCGTGGTATCAATCAACAGCGCAATTTCTTCAAAGGTACAGCTGTCAATATCGCGCATCTGCATGATTACTCTTTGCCTTTCCGGCAGCTTTTGCATCAGTTTCCTCATTTCGGCAATACCCTCCACCTGATCGAATGACGCTTCGGGGTTGGTTCCCAGGTTTTTCAATACATCAACGTCAACAGTGGCTTTCTGAAATCGGAGTTTATCAAGGCATTTGTTCTTGAGAACAGTGCATGCAAAGGCGTCAATACTGTTAATCCTGTCCAGTTCGCCACGCTTTTCCCAAAGTTTCAGGAACAATTCCTGGAGCACATCTTTGGCTGCTTCCGAATCACCCAGCAGCCGGAATGCTATCCGGTACATTTTATCACCCATGGGAATTATCTGCTTCTGAAACTCCTCCTTTGTCATACTCCTTTATTGTGCCGTGAGGTCTTACCCATTATTAATTTCGGATTTTCGATTTTCGATTTCACATTTTTGAATTTGCCTGCCTGCATGACTTAAATCTCCAAATTCGGGTAGAATCTATGCAGTCAGGCAGCGATTTCGGATTTCGGATTTTCGAACATCGATTTCGGATTTGCATTTTGCATTTTCCTTCTATCGTGCCTCATTTACTATCATCGTCCGTCTCTCCATCATTATCTGCTACCTCGCTGGTCATCTTTTTGGCCTGCTCCAGCGACATACTGCCGGTTAGCTCTACCATAACATTCTTTTGACCACCAGAAACAAATAGCACTTCCGTAATACGCTTTTTGTCTTTTTTGCATAAAAGTATCGCCTTTTCGCCGTTATGTTTAACAGTCATCAGTTCTTCATAACCACTGCGGTTAATCTGAGGTACAATTTCGTTATAAAAATTCAATTTTAAATTGAGTTTTTCGTCCTGAACTGAAAGAACTCTCAATGAAGAAATCCTGAGATCAGTATCTTTCTCATTATCATTGAGCATTCCGGCGGGAAAATTTGAGCACTTCACTGTTACGAAGCCGTCTTGATCAGCATAACGGTCAAAGAGCTTATCAAAAGTACGGTTTTGTGCAGTTGAGCAGGATACTAATAAAATACCTGCCAGGCAGGTAAGAAGTAAGGTTTTCATGGTCATTCGCTTTTAAGTTAATGTTGGATACCTGTTCAAGACGAATGAATTCTGATTTCATTAATAAAAAGTTAAAAACAATGCTGTTTTCATGATAATGTGATAGAACTGCTAAAGACAAAGACCTGGTGTCAGTTCTAATGAAAAATAGCATGAAACTGTTATGGAATTATTTAGATAGAGAAAAGTGACTTAAAAAAATCCTTCAACTTCCCTTACTTCTCCGGCTTTCAGGTTGCCAAGCAGAATATCTCCGACCCGAACCCTGAACAAGCGCAATGTCGGGAAACCGGCAGCCGCGGTCATTTTGCGAATCTGCCTGTATTTTCCTTCGGTCAATATGATGGAAACCCAACTTGTCGGTCCATGCCGGTCGTCTCTTAACTTTTTTGAACGGGGAGGGAAATCAGGAGCAGTTTCTAATTTGTAGACCACACAAGGTTTTGTCTGATACCTAACATCCCTGATACCAATTTCAACGCCTGACTGCAATCGTTCAACAGCTTCATCGGTAATAAGCCCGTCTAGCTGGGCATAATACTCTTTTTCAATTTTCTTATCACGGATAAGTTCACTCATCATACCATCGGTGGTGAGCAGGAGAAGTCCCTCGCTGTGTTCGTCGAGCCGGCCGATGGCCATCGTTCCTTCCGGAAATTCATATAATTCGCCCAGGAGCTTTTTCCGCTTCAATTCACAAACAAACTGACTGAGATAGCCATAGGGCTTATGAATAATGAAGTTACGGTGGGTCATCTGGTGGGTTTGTGGAATTCAAAGTAACTCAGAAATGTTGAAATGACGAGCTATTTATATGAAAATATAAATTAAGAACTGAATGAGAGTGGCAAATGGGAAACTAAAGAAGGAATCGACTGCGAGCCTTAGTATTCTGCTATGAAAAAGTCAGGGCACGACTTTTAGTCACACCCTGACTATGCATATATCATTATAATGAACAACGTAATGAAACCATCACATTTCTTCCCGGAGCGCTTATGCCACTGGCGAAGTTCCTGTAATGCTGATCCAGCATGTTTTCAACTCCCAGTTGGAGATTCACATAGCGGTTGAACTGGTAGCCTGCCCTTAGGTTAAGCGTATACCACCCCGGCATACCATCGGCAGTTGCATAGGCCTCGTTATCTTCACCACTTGAACTGTAATCTTTAATGTGCTTCCATGCGTTGTAACGGGCATAAAACTCACCGGTAAACTTGCGGACTTCAAGCTTTAAAGAGGTCATTCCGTAAACAGGTGGAATATGATCCAGGGGCTGGTTCCCTTCTTTTACGGTTCCTTTGGTATAGGTGAGATTGGAACTTAGGGATAGCTGAGAGGTAATTTTTGCAGTAAAATCGGCTTCAATGCCGTATATGGTTGCCTGCTCCGAATTCTGCAAAGCCTGCACAGCCGAAAGAGTACCATCAAAAAGAATTGAATCCTGTCCATTATAAAGGAAAGGCATAACCATGAATGCGTTTTTCAGCAGCGTGTAATATCCTGTAACCTCTACCTTAAACCTGTCAGTGAATGTTTTTCCAAGCGTAAGTTCCGCATTATAAGCATTTTCGGGCTTCAAACCTGGATTAGGAACAATAATCAGCTGGTCGGTGCTGTTTGAGTCATTCAGTTTGGTGAGATCATCAATATTCGGAGCCCTGAATCCGCTTGAAAAATTGGTAGCAATACGCCAGCCGCTGCCGGGCATATAAACCAGTCCCAGGCTGCCATTCAGCGCGGTATTATCCTGGGTCATTTTTGCATCAAATGGGAATTTGATCAGGTCCATCATTTCCTGTGTGTATTTTGCTTCCAGTGAAATGGAACTGAAACGGATTCCCTGTGAAAAAATCAATTTATCGCTTATTTCCCAGTTGTTTGATGCATACACGGCAACACTTGTCATCTTATCGGCACCGTCAGGATAACGGGTGGCAGCATCGTTTGTAATTGCGCCGGTATTGATATTCACGTTGTAGGCCTTTGAATACACGAGGTTCATATTGGCTTCAAGACCATACCGTAATTCGCTTCTGGTGAATATATTCTTCATGAAATCGGCATTAAACGAAAGGATACGGACCGTTTCTTCCTGGTGCTTTGTCTTGCTTTTCCCGAAACTGCGGCTCACGCGGTCTTCACTTATGAATTGAAAGGATTCCATTATTGTAGCTTTATCAAACATTTTTGTTGGTTTTGTCCATTCAGAACGTAATGAAACCAGCGCGCGTGTCTGAGGTCCATAATACCAATCAGCATATTTCAGTTTGCCGCCTGACATTTCGGTAAGTCGGTCGTACCGGGGAATATTGCTTGAATTTGAATATTGTGTATTGAGCTTTAATGAATAGGTATTGGTGGGTTTCCACTGTATTTTTGAGAACAGGTCATATTGTTTGTAACCGGATCTTTTTTGCACCAATGGATCATTGTTTACCATCATGGAATCTTTACCGTTCACTCTTTCGGCGTAATAAAGGCTTTTTCCCCAGTCACCGTATTTGCTGTCGCGTTTGCTGCCTTCGCGCAAATCGCCGATATCCTTGGTGCTTCCGCCAAACAGGGCTGCCAGTTTCTTTCCTCCCACATTCAGACTGAAACTCTGGGAGTATTCGTTTGATGCCGAAGAATAGCGCATCATTGCTTTTCCGGAGGTATATACCTTACCATTTGTTGAAAGAACCGGGTTGCGGGTATAGAAATGCATGACGCCTCCCATGGCATCACTGCCGTATATTACAGATCCCGGTCCGTGAACTACTTCCACCCGTTCCAATATGTTTGGATCGATGGTGATCACATTTTGAAGGTGTCCGGCACGGTATATCGCATTATTCAGCCTTACTCCATCAACGACAATCAGCACACGGTTGGTTTCCATACCTCTCAGTACCGGGCTTCCGCCGCCCAGCTGGCTTTGCTGAACATAGGCTGCGCCGTTTTGCTGAAGCAGTTCTGCTGCATTCTGGGGATTACCAAACTGGATTAGCCGGGCAGGAATAATATTTATTTTTACTGGTAGGTCTTCGTATTTTTCTTCTACTTTATTTGCCGAAAAAACTACTTCCTTGAGGTCGATAACAGCATTTTGTAAATAAACCGTGTATTCAGAATTTTTCAATTCTGATTTGCCGAATTCAACTTTTGAGTACGAAAGGTGTGAAAATGTAAGTACATCGTTGTCTTTGAATGCGGATATATCGGCTGAGCCATTGTTATCTGTAAAAACAGAAACAGATTTATCAACATTGCTAATGATGCAATTGACAATGGGTTGCAGCTCAGAACGGGAGAGTACTCGAACTTTTTGAGATATTGCAGCAATAGTAATGCACAGCAATATCATACTGAGTATGATTTTTTTCATTGTAACGGAGGTGGATTATAGAATTAATATCTGACCGTTCATCCTATGGATAAAGGTCAACGAGAATAACTTTCCAGATTCATCTCTTTTTTTTATAAGAGAGTCTTTAGGTAGGAGCCGGAAGATTAACAGGCTTGTTGAGGGGGAGGCGCAGGAACTGGTATAAGCGGAACCTTGTAGATTGAAGAAAAAACTATAGGATTTAAGCCGATAAATAATTGACTGAGCTGATTGTCTTCTGATGAAATCAGGGCATTTTTAATGATATTATCCAGGATAAGCTGTGCTGATTTTGAAAGAGGTATTTCTGTTCCCGTATGATGAACAATGTTGGCAACATTAGTATTCAGGAGTTCTTCTTTCCTGTCACGCTTACAATAATAAGTAATACTTTTACCATTGTCCTTCTGCTTTATTACATCAAATAGTTGACCGTTGATTTTGATTTCGTTTTTGTCACCATAGGGGTAGTCTTGTTCCCGTTCGGCTTTGAGTATGGTAACAGTGGTAAGCTGAGAATCGGGGATCGTGGAAAGCTGAGCAAATACCATTTGCCTGTGCATCATCCGCATTGTGGAATACACAAAAAAATACCCAAGTGAATTATAGAGAAATAATCCGGCGAGTAAAATGGCTGTGGTATTTCGGAATTTTCGCTTCATTTTTTACAAATGTATTGCTTTCAGATGAACGAAAGTGAATATGAACTTGTTTTATTAGCGACAACGGCGTAATTTAGTTGATTCAATTCTCTTAAGCATTAAACCTACTTCGATATGTTATTTGATCTTGAACTCGTAAAAAAAGTCTACTCATCTCTCCCTGAGAGGGTTGAAAAAACACGCAAACTCCTTGGCCGCGACCTTACCTTAAGCGATAAGATTTTGTATTCCCATCTTTGGGATTTGCTCCCTTCCCAACCTTTTAGAAGAGGAATCGATTATGTAAATTTTGGCCCTGACCGTGTTGCCATGCAGGATGCAACTGCACAAATGGCGCTGCTTCAGTTCATGACAGCCGGCCGCAAACATACTGTTGTTCCCAGCACGGTTCATTGCGATCATCTTATCCAGGCTTCGGTTGGCGCCCGGGAGGACCTGGGTATAGCCAAAGAACAGAATAAAGAAGTCTACGATTTCCTGGAATCCATTTCGGCCAAATATGGCATTGGTTTCTGGAAACCGGGAGCGGGTATCATTCACCAGGTAATTCTTGAAAATTATGCATTCCCGGGCGGAATGATGATCGGTACCGACTCGCATACCGTAAATGCCGGCGGATTGGGAATGATTGCCATTGGAGTTGGCGGCGCTGATGCTATGGATGTGATGGCCGGGATGGCCTGGGAATTAAAAATGCCCAAACTGATCGGAGTGAAACTTACCGGTAAAATGAGTGGCTGGACTTCAGCGAAAGATGTTATTTTAAAAGTAGCGGGAATCCTAACAGTTAAAGGTGGAACCGGAGCAATTGTTGAATATTTCGGGGATGGCGCCGATGCAATTTCAGCCACAGGTAAAGGTACTATCTGCAATATGGGCGCTGAAATAGGTGCAACAACATCCATCTTTGGATATGATGCCAAGATGAGCACCTACCTGAAAGCCACCGGCCGCACTGAGATTGCCGGTATGGCCGACCAGATTGCAAACTACCTTCGTGCAGATGCCGATGTGGTTCTTCATCCGGGCAACTATTTCGACCAGGTAATAGAAATCAACCTGGATGAACTCGAACCCTATATCAACGGACCTTTTACCCCGGATGCGGCCTACCCGGTTTCGGAATTTGTAAAAGTCGTTTTAGAAAAGAATTACCCACGTAAACTTGAAGTCGGGCTGATTGGTTCCTGCACAAACTCTTCCTACGAAGATCTTACCAGGGCTGCTTCCATCGCCCGGCAGGCCATCGATAAGAAACTTGAAGCAAAAGCTGAATTTGTCATTACACCAGGTTCGGAACTTATCCGGTATACGACCCAGCGCGACAGGTTGTTATCGACCTTCGAAAAAATCGGGGGAGTCGTTATGGCTAATGCCTGTGGTCCATGCATCGGTCAGTGGAAGAGGCATACTGACGACCCGGAACGGAAGAATTCAATCATCACTTCATTTAACCGCAATTTTGCCAAGCGGAACGACGGAAATCCAAATACCCATAGTTTCGTAGCATCACCCGAAATGGTAACAGCTTATGCAATTTCAGGTGACCTGTGTTTCAACCCGCTTACCGATTACCTGTTAAATGAAGCAGGGGAGAAGGTAAAACTTGAAGAGCCCAGGGGAATTGAACTTCCTCCGAATGGTTTTGACGTAAAAGATGCCGGTTACCTGGCACCTCCTGCCGACGGTTCGGCTATGCAAATTATAGTTAATCCAAATTCAGAGCGGCTGCAACTGCTCGAACCTTTTGCAGCCTGGACAGGAGATGACCTTAAGGGCTTGCCCTTACTCATAAAAGCCAAAGGGAAATGCACTACCGACCATATTTCGATGGCAGGACCCTGGTTGCGTTTTCGCGGACATCTTGACAATATTTCCAATAACATGCTTATTGGGGCTATCAACTTCTTCAATGAGAAGACGAACCAGGTTAAAAACCAGTTAAATGAAGAATACAATGCTGTTCCTGATACTGCGAGGGCTTATAAAGCTGCGGGCATGGGTTCCATTGTAGTTGGCGATGAAAACTACGGCGAAGGATCATCGCGCGAGCATGCAGCCATGGAACCCCGTCACCTGGGAGTAAAGGCCATACTCGTAAAATCATTTGCCCGCATTCATGAAACCAACCTGAAAAAACAGGGGATGCTTGCCCTGACTTTTGCTGATAAGAACGACTACAATAAAATCAGGGAATACGACAGGATTGATATTATGGGATTGAAGGCATTTACACCTGGAAAACCATTACAACTTATCATGCATCATAGTGATGGTTCAATAGAGCAGATTGAAGTGAATCATTCCTATAATGAAATGCAGATCAATTGGTTCCGGGCAGGGGGAGCGCTTAATATTATCAGGATGCAGAGCCAGTAGATATGAGTGAATAGTGAATAGTTTTTGGAACAGATTCCTAATAACCGATTCCTAATAACCGATTCCTAATAACCGATTCCTAATAACCGACTACTAATAACTGATAACTGATAACTGATAACTGATAACTGATAACTAATACTATTAACTAATAACCGATAACTAATAACCAATTATATAACATGAAAAAGAATTACATTTCATTGTTTGTCGCATTTGTAGTGATGACAGGCTTTTTGCTTTCGTCCTGCGAAGACTGCATTGAGGGAAACGGGAAACTAACCAGTAAAACCATAAAGGTCGGGGATGTAAAGCAGATCAAACTTTCAGGTGATGCCAACGTGGTATTGACGACTGATTCATCTGCATCCGGTTCAATCAAAATTGAGGGTGAAAGCAACATTATTGATGTCTTTCAGTTTGATGAATCAGGCAAAAGTCTGAAAATCAAGACCGAACCCTGTATTAGAAACCATGAAACAGTAACCATTACTATTCCGGTTAAGATGATAGAAATGCTTACTATCAATGGTTCCGGTAATTTCAGCAGTAAATCGAAATTGAAGGCTTCGGACCTGGAACTCGTAGTTAATGGTTCAGGGAATATTGAATTGCAGGTGGATGCCGGTAATGTCAGCAACCAGATCAACGGATCAGGCAGTATTATTCTGAAAGGAACCGCGCAGTCACATAAAACGGTAATAAACGGATCAGGAAATCTTGAAGCTAGTGATTTTGCAACAGGTGCTGTCCATATTACCATTAACGGATCGGGCGACTGTAAGGTACTCGCTACAACTGCACTTTCGGTAAAGGTACGCGGAAGCGGGAATGTGTATTATAAAGGATCTCCCAATATTTCAACAGAAGTTAAAGGTTCCGGTTCAGTCGAGAAACTGGATTAGATCTTGTTCCTCATCTGATGCAACCTTAATTACTTCATTCAGCCCTCTAACTCATAATAACCGGTAGTTTATTCCGTTACTATGAGTGAAGTGAAGGTTATTCTGTTGTTTCTCCTATGTTGTCCATAATTATCGATTTGTGAAAGCTATTACCCGGATTACTAACGCTATACTGATTTGTATTTTATTTCAAATCAATGTGTTAAATGCTCAGACTGGTGGAAATAATACCTTCGAGTTTCTCTCCTTCATAAACTCAGCCCGGGTTGCCGGCCTGGGAGGAAATTTCACTGCGATTCACGATAATGATATCACCCTGACGCTGGCCAATCCCTCTCTGATCACTCCCCAGATGAACAATACCCTTTCGCTGAGCTATGCGAAGAATTTCACTACAACCAAATACGGTTATGTATCGTATAGCCATGATTATGCGAAATTAGGAAGTTTCGTAGGCAGCCTCCAGTTTGCCGACTACGGCAATTCAAAATATGCTGATGAATCAGGGGCCATTTCAGGTAATTTCAAGCTTGGAGATTACGCTTTTAATCTCGGCTGGGGCCGGATGCTTGATTCGGTTTTTAGTATTGGCGCTAATGTTAAATTCCTTTATTCTGATCTTGAAACCTATCATTCGATCGGGGTTGCTGTGGATGTGGCAGGAAGTTATATCCCCAACAAAAATACCTGTGTATCCCTGTTGCTCAGAAATGTAGGCCGGCAATTGACCTCTTATACAGGTTCAGGAGTGGAACCAATTCCGTTGGAAGTACAATTGGGCATGTCAAAACGCCTTGAGCATATGCCGTTCAGGTTTTCGCTCCTGTTGCAGCATCTTGAAATGTGGGACCTCACCTATGCTTCTGTAAACAGTACTATTGATCCGTTTACCGGGCAGCCGGTAAAGAAAAGTGTACTGGATGGATTCGCTGACAAGGCCATGAGGCATGTAGTTATCGGAGGTGAATTTATTCCCGCCAAATTCCTGAGTATACGGCTTGGTTATAATTACAAAGTCCGCAAAGAACTGCAGGTTGATACCCGTCCGGGCACCGTGGGCTTTTCGTGGGGTATAGGCCTGAATGTTTCAAAATTCAGTTTCAGTTATTCCAGGGCAGCATATCATTTGGCTGCGTCACTTAATTACATCACAGTTACTGCCAATTTAAACGATTGGGCAAAGAAGTAATAATAGCACATCCAACGAAAAGTGAAGTATTGACTATCTGCTTCTCAGTTTCCAATTATCCGTTTTATTTTCCTACATTCGTCCGGTAATTCCTTTCTTATGTATGTAACTATTGATCCGGATGCCGGGTTTTGTTTTGGAGTGGAGCGAGCCATAGGGATTGCGCAAACGGAGCTGGCGAAAAGTGGGAAACTTTATTGTCTGGAAGACATTGTGCATAATGCTTCCGAGCTCGAACGACTTAAAGAAACCGGGCTTATTGTCATAACTCATGATGATTTACCGGGACTGACCGGCGAACGAATACTTTTACGCGCGCATGGCGAACCTCCCGAAACATTTGAAATTGCAGAGAAGCTTAAAATAGGTCTGATTGATGCTACCTGCCCGATAGTTACTAAACTCCAGGAGCGGATCAAAAAGAGTTACCAGGAAGAAAGTGGTAAAGGTGCCCAGATCGTGATATTCGGGAAAAAAGGACATGCTGAAGTAACAGGACTTACCGGTCAGATCGGAGGGAAAGCGATTGTAATAAGTAACATTGCCGACCTGGATTTGCTGGATTTCTCGAAACCTGTCCGCCTCTTTTCGCAAACTACTATGGATCATGATGCTTATGAAGCAATTACGGTGCAGATCAAAGCAAAAATGAAACTGCTGAAAAATGACAACCTGCAGGTGAATAATTCACTTTGCCGACAGGTTGCAGGACGTTCCTATAGCCTGAAAGAGTTTGCCTCTTCGCACCAGGTACTCATTTTTGTGAGTGATAAAAAAAGTTCGAACGGGGCTTTCCTGTTCAATGTGTGCCGCTCAGTGAACAAGAACTGCTATTTTATCCATGAACCTTCCGAAATCAACCCGAATTGGTTTACTGAAGTTGAAACGGTCGGAATTACTGGTGCCACCTCTACTCCTCAATGGCTAATGGAAGAAATAGCTGAAGCGATTGAAGATATTTAGGTTAGCTCGGTAATCAATACAAACAATTCATCCAGGTGTTTCTCAAGAAACTTCAACTCATAAATTTTAAAAATTACATCGATCCGGAAATAGAGTTTTCCGAGAAGATTAATTGTTTCATAGGGAATAACGGGGTAGGGAAGACCAACCTGCTGGATGCCATATATTATCTTTCGTTTACCAAGAGTTACTTCAATACTATTGATACCCTGAATATCCGTCATGGGGAGGATTTTTTTGCAATTCATGGGACATACCATCGTAACGGAGGGCTGCCGGAACAGGTAAGCTGCATTCAGAAACTGGGTTCCAAGAAG
>JANXXZ010000519.1 GCA_025350385.1 Bacteroidales bacterium | reverse complement strand
ATTTTGAAAAGAAAATATAAAAAATCAGGAAGACATGAGTAAGGATAAAGAGCATAAAGATTGGGGCCAGGGTAACGACCGATTCTTTCACTCCCCTAAGGTTAAGCACTATGAGCAAAACCAGTGCAGCTATCGCAAACGACAGTTTGAGAAAGTGAAAGGAAGCCGGAAGAAAACTGAATACAGCATCAGCGCCGCTGGAAATTGATAATGTAATGGTGAGCAGGTAATCGATTAGCAATGCGCTGCCTGAAACCATTCCGACAAAAGGGGAGAGCAATTTGCTTGCAACCAGGTAGCCACCCCCGCCGTGCGGAAATAGTTTTATGATCTGCTTATAGCTGGTACTGATAATAAAAATTGTGAACACTGTACCCAGGGCAACAAACAGGGCCAGGCTATGATGCTGTCCCAGGTACCTGAAGGCTTCCTCAGGGCCATAGGAGGAAGATGAGATACCATCGGCTCCAAGACCAATCCATGCTAAGAATGCAACCAGGGAAATACGGTGAAATGTGCTGTTATCAGAAAGACTCCGCGCCTGACCGAATATCACATTTTTAAGTTGCTTATCAGAAGGTATTCTGATTTTTTTCCACATCTATTCAACAAATAGAATGTAAATATAAGACTAAACAATGTAAAAGACCAAGGAAGTCAATACTAAAATCCTTATTTTCAAGAGCAATTAAAGAAATATCAACCAGACAAAATCATTCAGAACTGCCTACAAACTTGAAATATCTTGTATTATCAGGTTTTCTGTTTTTAGGTTAAACTAGTTAATTACCCGGTTCAGGAATCCCTTCCATGAATGAATATATCTTTACCTGATTTGTATTATTTTCCACTAATGAATGGGTTCAAACTCTTTGGTTTTTGCAATAAAGATATCCGAATTGCCCTGGTTCATCAATTGATGGTTCCCGAAATTACAGGTCTTCTCATAAACACCTGTTACGAAAACATTGTTGTTGCTGTCAATACTCATAGCTATCGGACGGTCATACCCTTTGCCCCCCGCATGATTTTCCCCGAGGATGTTCCCTTTTGGATCATATTTTATTACGAATACATCCCAGTCTCCATGACTCTTGAATGAAGAATTGGCAATAAATGATGCATTAAATTCACCGCTCACATAAATATTTCCGGATGCATCCAGCACAACAGCTCTGCCATTTTCACCGTTTTTTCCTCCTGATTGTTTCACCCATTGCAATAACCCGTTTGTATTATATTTTGCCAGAAAGCAGTCATCAGCTCCTACACTTGTCAGCGAAATTGAAGAAAACTTTGCCGTACCGTAAAAAGAACCGGTAACGTAAGCATTCCCTTGCCCGTCGACTGCTATCCCATACGAATGATCGACATGTTTAAATCCACCGGCCTGCTTTGCCCATAATTCATCACCTTTCGAATCAAATTTTGCTATAAAGATATCATCATTGCCTTCGCTGATCAATTGTGTTTTCCCAAAATTTACTAGTCCGGAAAACCAGCCTGTCATATAAGTATTTCCATTAACATCAGCCGCAATGGCAGTGGCTTCGTCCCTGCCACCACCCCCGATGCTTCTTATCCACTTTAAATCTCCGTCAAAAGAATAATCGGCGACAAAAATATCTTCGTTTCCTTTACTCTTCAGTACCTCTTTACTGAAATTGGAAGTAGTGTTGAAAATCCCTGTGACAAAAACATTCCCTTTATTGTCAGTTGAAACAGCTTTACCGAACTCCTGGTCAACCCCTCCACCCGGTTGAACCCAAATCAGTTTCCCATCGCTGTTTAATTTTGCAATGAAGAAATCACGGTCTCCTTTGCTTGTAAGTTGAGTGACACCAAAATCGACCGCTCCTTCAAAATAGCCCGTAACATAGATGTTGTTATTGGCATCTATAGTTATACCGTATGCTTCATCACCCTGGGGTCCGCCGGCCTGAAATACCCAAAGCAGATTCCCTCCATTGGTATACTTGGCAACAAAGATATCGTAGTAGCCGGCGCTGGTCAGCTGTTTATCGCCAAATGCAGCCGTGCCATTGAAACTTCCGGCAGCGTATACATTTCCATCTGCATCATTAACAATGCCTGTAGCATAATCAACCTCTTTTCCGCCGGCTGATAATGCCCATTCCCATTTTTGTGCCTGTAAGTTGTTCCCAACCATGGAACAAAGGATGATTCCAATTGTGGATACTTTTTTTAAGAGTTTCATTTCTGTTACTTTTTATAATTCCTGATAAGTCAGCTAATTAAATTCACGCTGAAAATTTTAGAGTTGAAGATTATTAACGGTATGCTTTTTTGTACAATTAAGTAACAATTAAACGATTAATCGGATTGCATTTATAGGTTAAATATTCTTAAATTGAAGTTTCCTTCCCAACAATGATAATTAGGAACTGTATTTCAGATCCCAGCCTCTTTTCTGTCAAATAAATATCGTTATTTAATCTACTACGGTCTGTTTCTAGAATTGATCTTCACAAGGTTAGCTTAAAATGCAGCGACCTCTTGCAACAGCAATAAAATAGATGATTACCTTTTGAAGTAAGACTTTTAGAATGTGTTAAAATATCAAAAATGGTTAAACCAAAGATATTTATTTACGTTCTAACACCAAATTATTCCAAAATGGAAACATCCTTACCAATAATTTTTAATTCTGTGCTTCCCATTTCATATAGATATGGGGTTGCCCAAACGACTCTAAGGAAACCTTTTTCATGTGAGGACAATCCAGGAGAAAGCTTTTGCATTATTACCATTAGCAGTCATTTCAGCGAATTAAAGGGCAAAGGAGAGTTCAGTTAAAGTCAAAATACTATAGAAAAAACTAAAAGGGTCTTACTCCCGGGACAATTGTGAAATGGCTGATTAACAGTGAATCGCGACAAATGATTAATTAACAATAATACCAATAACTAATGAAAGCCCTTTATCCTTAACAAACTGTTGTATCATGATTAAAAGCATGTCATTAATTCATTCAATCCATAGTATGAAAAAATTAAATTTCCAACCATCGCTCCTGCAGGTAGCCTACCTGATCATCTACCTCGTTTTGTTTTCAATAATAATCTACATTCCAACCTTAATAAGTGGTCCATTACAAATTACTAAGAAACTAATCTTTGAAGAAGAAACTATTGAGGGATCGCTTCTGGGTATTTTGTTCCTTTTAAGTATCTGGATCTTAAATCTATATAAATATGAAGTGACAAAGAATAAGCGTCTGCTTGAAAAAATTAATGACGAGAAGAAGACCGTTGAGGAAAGGCTTGATGTTTCGGACCGTTACATCGGGGTGCTAAATATACAACTCCAGGAAATCAAGGCAGTCTTTAATACTGTTAATAAATACCCTGAATCGAAAGAGGAGTTAAAAAAAACTTTCAGGTTTTTTGGCGAGCGGATCCTGGGAATAGTAAATTCAAATTGGGTCTTAATAAGAATTATAAACAGCAGTACGCAAAGAACTATCAGTGAGCATTTTGGAAAACGACAAGGATTTTCATCCGGTTATCCTCATGTCAGTAATAAAATGATAATTGAAGAACCATCGACTCTGCCCTATACCTCTGTCATTTCGTGCCCCCAAAATATAAACATTATCGTCTTTTGTGTTATGCCTCAGAATAAAATCAGTAATGAACAGCATGTATTTATCCAGGCTATTATTAATGAGATAACCAAACTGTTCCTGATTTTAAACTCCTCCTATTATAAGAAAGAAAGCAAACTTTCTGTTATAGAGAAGCAGGCAAAACAATCAGTGCATGAAAAATATTAGGGTAACCAACAAACGACTTACCTTCTGCCATTCCGTTTTATGATCTGATGGACATCGATCTCATATTGAACAGGCCTTTCATTCGGCTTTGGATATTGAGATCAATGATCAATCAATGATTTCAGCATTACTTAACAATATAGCTTTTACTGACAGCCGAATATGCAGCAAAATATCCCAGCCCACCGATGCTTATATTGTTAACCGGGTTTGCCGGTGGAGCAGAGAGAAAACTTGAATTTCCTCCTATTACTTGCCTCAGTGTTGTGAAAAAGTCATACGTGGATTTGTCAATCGATTCAAGCACTACAGTAAGGCTATCATTGTACCTTAGATTGGTATTTACTGAAAGTGACATTTCAGTTCCGTCAGTTAATTTATCGGATAGATAACGGTATCTGGTTTTGTCGACAGCACTTGTATCATTTGATATCATATGCAGCCGGTAATAATTCCCTAAAAACAATGGGTCAGTAAAGTAGGTGGTTACCCGAAACCCTGGATGATTATTCCCCCCTCCGCCGGGCTTGTTTTGAACTATCTGAACCGAATCAATTGCTACAGGATCAGGCATTGTTGAAGCAGCATCATATTCCTTTCCATTATACATTATTTTAAGAAAATAGGTTCTTCCGGGAATTCCCTGAAGGGTCGATGTCTGATAAATACCATCAGAAGTCTGTTGAAGTATTTCAGTGATGCCGGTATTATCAGAAATAGTCACGATTGCATTAGTGATTGCAGGGAAAGTGTTTGGATCATAATAATTTACGGAATGATGAAGTCTGACCGTGTAAGGTCCTGCATGGTTGGTGATATTGGCCTCAACAACGGGACGAGGGTCTGACGTATTCAGGTCAATATAAACCACTTTTTCGCAGGAAGAAAAAATGAGCAGGGAGATCATTACCACGAAGAAAGATGCAAGACTGAACTTAGGATCAGCATATCGCAGGTCATTCAATATGTGCAACTTCCTGATTATTTTTCTTATCATTTTCTTAAAATTTGAAGTTGTAAGTGATTGCCGGTACCCACTTGAATAATGAAAGCTGGACGGCTTGTGTTTTGGTTGGATCGTTAGGATCAGGCTGGAAATTTATTGTGTACGCATTCTGCCTGCCATATGCATTGTAGAGTGAGAAATTCCAGCTTGACTCAAATTTTTCTGTTTTCTTCCGCTGCCAGGTAATGCCTAAATCAAGACGATGGTATGGAGGCATCCGGTAACCGTTCCGGCTGGTATATAAACTGGCAACCTGACCGTTAATCTCATATTTCCCGCTTGGGAATGTCACTGCATTCCCCGTCCAGTAAACCCAGGTTGCTGAAAATGTCCATTTAGGGTTGAGCTGATAAATGCCTACAATGGAAATATCGTGTATGATGTCCTGTTTTGCAGGAAATACAGTGCCATAATCAATTCCGTCAAACTTTCGAATGGAACGCGATAACGTATACCCGATCCACCCGTTGAGTTTCCCGTATCTTTTCTTTACAAAAAACTCTGCACCATAAGCTGATCCCTTTCCAAACAGCAATTGTGATTCAACAGTCTTATTGAACCGCAGATCGGCTCCGGGTTTGTATTCAATCTGGTTCGCAAGGCTTTTATAATACACTTCAACGGATGTTTCGTACATGTTATCCTTAAAATTCCTGAAGTAACCCAAATCAACCTGGTCACCGATTTGCGGTTTGATAATCGCACTGCTGGGAACCCAGAGATCAACCGGAGTTTCAGCTGTGGTATTTGAAAGCAGGTGCAGATACTGGTAAATACGATTATAGGATGTTTTGATCGAAGAATTTTCATCCAATACATAAACCGCCGAAATACGTGGCTCAACTCCACCATACATTTTGATTATCTGATTTTTTTTATAATACGAACTGTCGGTAACAAGTGCGGCATCATTATACGAATAAACTGTACCAGCACCGGTCGAGGCAAACAATGAATTCCGTAGGCCGAAATTAATTTTCAGGAGTGGTCCGGCAGCAATTTCATCAGAAATATAGGCAGCTCCTTCCAGCGCATGTTTTGGTTCAAGGGTTCTGCCCAAGCGGATCCTGTTTACAGGTAAAGATGATGAGGTGCCGACGGTTACTTCACCGGGGAGAAAGGTATGGTTTGTTGCTTCCATCCCAAATTTCAGCGTATTATTGGTGCTTATAAAATAGGAGAAATCTTCTTTGAGAGTGTAATCCTTTATAGAGGATTTCACCTGGAATTGTGCGTCACCCGCGCCAAGCGTGATAACATAATCGTACTTGCTGTATACCAACGAACTATTAAGAAATAACCTGTCGTTGAAGAGGTGATTCCAACGAAGTGTACCCGTTGAATTTCCCCAGTTGATACCCATTGCTGAGTTCTGAGCGGCTGTTCTGTCCAATACGTCTCTCCCGAGATAACCGGAAAGGAAAATCCTGTCTTTATCAGTGACCTGGTAATTAGCTTTCAGGTTAAGGTCATAAAAATAAATGGCAGTGTTTTTCAACTCTGGTTTTTTCGATAGTTTCAGGAACAAATCGGCATAAGTTCTCCTCGCGGATATCATAAATGACCCCTTGTTTTTCTTAATAGGTCCTTCAATGGTCAACCGCGATGCAATCAAACCTACTCCGCCGGTAAATCCGAATTTTTTGCTGTTTCCATCATTCATTTTTATGTCGAGTACCGATGATATGCGCCCTCCGTATTCAGCAGGTATTCCTCCTTTGAAAACCTTGATATCCTTGATTGCATCCGAATTGAACACCGAAAAGAATCCCAGCAGATGCGACGGGCTATAAACATTGGCTTCATCAAGTAAAATCAGGTTCTGGTCAGCGCCTCCGCCCCGCACGTAAAGACCTGTATTTCCTTCGCTGGTTGATTTTATCCCCGGTAATAGCTGAATGGTTTTCAATACATCTCTTTCACCGAATAGCACAGGTATAGTATTGATTTCTTTGATTTCAAGTTTCTGTGTACTCATTTCAGTGGAAGTAACATTTCTGTTCTCCCTTTCCGAAGTTATCTCCATTTCTTTCAATTGAGTAACTGTTTCGGCAATTTCGAAATTCAGTTTAAGGTTTTTCGAAAGCTCAACGACTACATTTTTTTTTTCATATCCAAGAAATTGAGTACTCACATTATATTTCCCTTCGGGTAAAGTGAGTGAATAAAACCCGTAACCGTTGGTCGCGGTACCGGTGTTGGCAATTTCCTTAACATACACTAATGATCCGATTAAGGCTTCACCGGTCTTTGCATCAAGAACAGTCCCGCTAATAGTGAATTTACTCTGAGCCTGGGAAGGCACTAACAAACAAAGTAGCAGTGAAATAACGGATAACAAAATTTTCAAACTTCCCGGCATAGGATTATTAATCAAGAGTTAAACACAATACTATAACAGGGAATTCATCAATAAATTGATCTGTTAACATACATTAACATAACTGGTTCCGGCAGATTCCATAGCTTTTAGCTTAAAGGAAGACTAAGGCATCGGTAATATGAGTAATAGACCTTTCTGATAAAGATATTGATCAACTCTCGCTGAGGATAAGAAGGAGTAAATCATTCATAAAAGCGTTATTTACTAAATGTGTGTATAATGCAACTTATTAAGGTAATTATGTAACGCTTTTTTGTTTTAAGCGGGTCATTTTTGCAGGGTAAAATTACTGGATTCCTGAATATTCGTTCAATGCGTCATTTGAACAAAGAGAATTCAATCTGGTTCTGGTTGATAGGGCTGTTAAGTGGCTTACCACAGGCAGAACATGAAAATATTCAGTTTGATGAAAAGGGTATAATTTAAACAGGAAGGATAAAAGATTGCTGAATTTCGCAATAATAACAATAGTTATGAGCAGTAAGCGTTTACTTTTGGTCATTATTGAGTAAATTTGCATTCTGAAAAAAAAGAATACCTCCAACCAGGCTTCTCTTGACCAAAACTCTGTAATTCAGTTTTTAGAACTATTCCTCGCACAAAACATCATAAATCATAAAACCTAAATCAAATGAAAACAAGAATTTTTCTTATTATGGGACTTTCAGTCATAATGCTGGGATCCTGTGTCAGTACAAAAAAGTACAAAGCACAAACAAATAAACTTGAATCACTTTCTAATTCATTCACAAAGGCACAGGGCGATCTGAATGCATGTGAAAATGCTCGTACCAAATCGCAGGCAGAAATTGATGGTTTAAACAAGCAAATTACTGATCTTAATGACCAGGTTGCTTACTTCAAGAAAAACAATAACCAGGTATTGACCCAACTTGAAAACATGGCGGTTATTTCCGGTTCGCAGGCCGAAAGCATAAAAAAATCCATGGAAAGTATTGGCATGAAGGATGCTTATATATATAATCTTCAAACTTCATTGGCTCAGAAAGACTCAATGAATATGGCTCTGGTGCTGAACCTGAAAGGTGCAATCGGGAATCTTGACGACAAGGATGTAAACATTAAAGTTGACAAGGGTGTCGTCTATATCGACATTTCTGACAAAATGCTTTTCAAGAGCGGTAGTTATGTGGTTACCGACCAGGCAAGTAATGTATTGGGGAAAGTTGCAAAAGTGCTGCAAAATCAACCCAATATCGAATTTATGGTTGAGGGTCACACCGACAATGTTCCGTTCAAGAAGGGCGACCTGATTGATAACTGGGATTTGAGTGTAAAAAGGGCAACTTCTGTTGTACGCCTTCTGCAAACCAAGTATGGACTTGACCCGGCCAAAATGACTGCAGCCGGCCGTTCTGAATATCTTCCGGTTACTTCAAATGACAATGCCGACGGGAAATCAGCCAACCGCAGAACCCGCATTGTTATCCTGCCACAACTCGATCAATTCTTTAAATTACTTGAAAAGAAATAGTTATCTGATTTATCCTGTCGCTATTTAAGCTACAGAGCATAAAATCTCAACATGAATTTCCCCGGCACTTTTGCATTCAGCAAAAATACCGGGGATTTTTATATTTATTCATTCATATCACACATCGTTCAAATAACCCTCTCATAAATGGACATCGATATACTTTTTCCCAAATCATAAAATAGTAGATGAAAAGTTCCCACTTTAAAGATATTTGCGGAAAAACTGTATTAACTTTATGAAGCATTTGTTCTGCTGCTTAATTCTGTAAAAATATTGATTGTTGTTGAAAGCAGTGTAAACCGGCACTCCGTCTTTTGCGAAGAAGTTCTTCAGAAAATCTGTCGGATCACTTCATGATTCGGATGATTTATTGGTCTTATCACTTCACCCAATCTCCATTCTCCTGCTCATCCCTTCCCACTGACCGAAATCCCGGCTAAATGCAGAATGAAAAATACTCCAGAATCTTTTACCGGAATATACCTTCTGCATCCGAACCAGTGAATTTCTCTCTTCAATATTCAAATTAATAAAACCCTATCCATGAAAACTAAAGCATTTCTTCTGGGATTCCTGGTTGTTTCAGGACTCATCCTTTATCAATCGTGCCTTCAGCAGAAGCATAAACCGGTCATCGGACTTTTAATGGACGATTTTATTGTAGAACGCTGGGCAATGGATACCACTTATTTTGTTAAGGCAGTTAATGCATCTGGCGGAAAAGTCATATGCCTGTCAGCAAAAGGAGATCCGGCAAAACAGATTGAACAGGCTAAATCCCTGATCAAAAAGAAAGTGGATGTTATTGTATTGCTTCCCGTAGATGTAAATAAAGCGGCTGAAATTGTCGAATTTGCCAAACAGAAGTCAACACCGGTCATTTCGTACGACCGCCTGGTTCAAAACTCATTCGTTGACTACTATATCTCCTTTGATAATGTAAAAGTGGGAGAACTTCAGGCAGGTTATATCCACGACCGGATGGTAAAAGGAAATGTGGCCCTGATCAATGGACCGACCAGTGACAAAAATTCAGTTTTTTTGCGTTATGGACAGATGGGTATATTTCAGCCATTCATTGAAAACGGGAGCGTCAAAATTGTTTTTGATCGTTATGCCAACGAATGGACCATGGATGAAGGATACAGGTTGGCCAAGGAATGCCTTAAAAGTAAGAAGGTTGATGCATTTATTGCCGGAAACGATTTGGTTGCCCGTGGAGTGATAGAGGCTCTTGATGAAAAGAATCTGGCCGGCAAAGTGCTTGTAGCCGGACAGGATGCAGATTCATACGCATGCGAAAATATAGTTAAGGGGATACAAACCATGTCAGTTTACAAGCCGGTAGAAGATCTTGCCAATAATGCAGCTAAAATGGCCATGGATATTGCTTCTGGCAAACCGATTCCTTACGCAGCATCTACTGTTGAAAATGGTTTTAAAATGGTTCCGTCCCTGCTTATTACTCCTACAGTAGTGAACAAAGGGAATATCGGTTTGCAGATAAAAAGAGAAAAGAAGTAATCCGGTTCAAGATTTGTTAACGAGGTTAACATCCTGACAAAACCTGAATCAGTTGATTGCTCCATCTCTGGAATAACTATAACCGCCAACTTTTACCTTAACTCAAACCTGACAATTGCATAGGACGCTGAGGAATTCAGCATGTAATGAACTATCTGCCCTGAATTCTCGGAAATTAAAGTAATTGATAACGCTTGGCACATAACTATGAATCACTTTTATTCTAATAATTATTAAGTTATCGCACAAACAGAATAATCCAAGAAAATGTCAGCAGTATCTGTCTGTACTACGCGGCTCTGTAAGTAATTAAATATACAGCCGCATATTGAAGAGGTAGAATAAAACAATTAATATTTTTCACTGGTGCAACAATGAAATGACAGTTTAAAAAATTTTTTCAAATAATTAAAACGATTGGAGCAGGATATTGTTAAAAGATAATAAATGATAAAATATAAAAACTATCTAAACGTTTGGTTAATCGCGGGTAGAAACTTCAATTGTAAAAACTTTCTCAAACATAGTAAAAAGGGAATCAAAATGAATTATTTTTGCACCGCAGAAGGTATTCGGTCAGGGGTTATACGGAGACATATCTTCTTTTTCTTTGTATTTTTAATAGCTGTGCATATTCTCTCCTTGAGCTCTGGAAGCATAACGAATTTATTGAACCATCGTTCCTGACCCAATCAGAGCTACTTTGACTTGCCAGGATGCTTATATCCAGGCATTTTTAAAATGTAATCACTAAATTAAATAATAAAATCCATTCAAATCGAACAAAAATGAAAAACAGAAAGTTAAAACACAAAGGATTTAAGCTGAGTTTTTCAGCACTAGTTATCCCGGTTGCGCTGGTTATTGCAATTGGTGTTTTCCAATTTATAATGGGCAATCCGTCAAATTTCCAAGGGAACTCCTCAGCAAATGCTGCATTACCGGGAAACTACTTTGGAACTGTTTATAAGGGAGGCTTCATTGTGCCCATTCTTATGACTTTGCTCCTCACTGTTTTAACATTTACAGTTGAGCGTTTTATTGCAATCAACAAGGCTTCCGGATATGGTTCAGTTCCTGACTTTGTAATTGAGATAAAAAGGTTTCTCGGCAAGAATGAAATTGCTGCCGCTACCTCTGCCTGCGATGAGCAAAAAGGTTCAGTTGCAAATGTCATAAAATCAGTGCTTACAAAATATACCCAGCTTGAAAATGACGCAACACAGACTAAGGATCAAAAGCTTACAGCGTTGCAAAAAGAAGTTGAAGAAGCTACTTCACTAGAGCTGCCTGCCCTGGAGGAAAACCTTGTAATTCTTGCCACTATCACTTCTCTCGCGACTCTTATGGGCCTTCTAGGGACTGTACTCGGTATGATCCGCGCATTTGCAGCATTATCCAATGCAGGTGCTCCTGACTCGGTAGCTCTTGCCCAGGGGATTTCAGAAGCGCTGGTAAACACCGCTTTTGGTATAGGCACAGCAGCACTTGCCGTTATTTTCTATAATTTCTTTACTACCCGGATCGACAAACTGACATACAGTATTGACGAGGCTGGTTTCAGCATCGTACAATCGTACGCTGCCAATCATGCATAATTCCATTACTGAATGCTAAAAGGATAACACCATGCCTAAAGTAAAAGTTGCCAGAAAAAGCACACTGGTTGATATGACCGCGATGTGCGACGTGGCCTTCCTTCTGCTTACATTCTTCATGCTTACTTCCAACTTTACCAAGAAAGAACCTGTGTTGGTTTCAACACCTGCTTCTGTTTCGGAAATCAAGATTCCGGAAACCAATATTATGACCATACTTGTTGATAAGGATGGCAGGGTATTTTTTGGAATCGACGGACAGGATAAGCGACAGGAATTAATCAAACAAATGGCTGAAGCCTATAAGATTAATTTGACCAAGGAAGAGATCAGAAACTATTCATTACTTGACCTTGTCGGGAACAGGATGGAGGTTATGAAGTCCTATCTTAATTTGCAGGCAGAAGTGCGCGACCGGCCCGAGAATAATAATGGTATTCCATCCGATTCTACAAATAATCAGTTAAAGGATTGGGTTAAGAGTGCCCGGGGTATTAACCCCGAATTACGCATTGCCATTAAAGCAGATGAAAAAACTCCTTATCCTGTAATTAAAAAAGTCATGAAAAGCTTACAGGAGCTCGACGAAAACCGGTACAACCTGATTACCAGGCTTGATGCCGGACCTGCAAAGGATTAATTAACGATTTAAACGAATTAAAAAATGGCAGAATTAAGTCAAGATTCCGGCTCTCATAAAAAAGGCGGGAAGAAGCGCTCAAAAAAGGTATCAACTCGAATTGATCTCACTCCAATGGTCGATCTGGGTTTTCTTCTCATTACTTTCTTCATGCTCGCAACCAGTTTGATCAAGCCCCAAACCATGGAGATTGCCATGCCTTCCAACAAGAATGTTACCGAACAAAATCAAACGGTGGCCAAAGCATCACAAGCTGTTACATTAATACTTGGTAAAAACGACAAAATATTCTACTATTTTGGTAAGACTGAAGGTGCGCAGGTAATTGAAACCGATTATTCAGGTAAAGGGTTGCGAAAGATGTTGCTCGAGAAAAATTATGAAATTGCAAAGCAGGCCGAAGGCCTCAAAAAAGAAAAGCTTAAAACCCACATGGACGAAGATGTCTATCAGAAGAAGCTTACTGAGATAAAGGCAGGTAAAAATGCACCGGTAGTGAGGATCATGGCTACAGATGAAGCTAATTATAAAAACCTAGTTGATGCCTTGGATGAAATGAATATCTGTAGCATCAGCCGCTATGCCATTGTCGATCTTGATGAGCCTGATAAATTGCTCATCAAGGACAAAAACATCTGAGCATTGCCCGTCATCAACCTAATAAGAAACGAAACAATGCCAAAAGTAAATATATTTTCTGACGAATGGTGCGACCTCATTTTTGAAGGCCGGAACCAGGACTACGGGGCGTTTGTCATGCGAAAGCTTTCATCGCGCAGGCATCGCTTTGCAATGCTTGCAACCTTGATATTCTTTCTCCTTGCTTTTACACTTCCTGGTCTTATTAAGAGTATAATCCCTGAAACGAAAGAGCGCAATGTGGAAGTAACCAACCTGGCGAATATTGACCTGGAAAAAAACAAAAAGAAAGATATTGAGCAGCCTAAAATTATTCCTGAGGAAGTTCAGAAGATCAAGAGCACCATCAGGTTCACTCCCCCGGTCATTAAAGACGATCAGGATGTGAAGGACGAGGAGATCATGAAAACCCAGGTCGAAGTAACAGATTCAAAACTTACCATTTCATCAGCCGATGTTAAAGGTAACAGCCAGGATCCGGATGCGGTTGACCTTTCGGACCTGCAACAGGAACAAACCAAAGTGGTTGAAGAAGTTGAAAAACCTTTCCAGGTGGTGGAGCAGATGCCGGAATACCCCGGGGGCGAGATCAATATGCGAAAATTCCTGAATGATAATATCAGGTATCCTCAAATGGCCAGGGAAAGTGGTATTTCAGGAACCGTGTTCGTCACCTTTGTAGTGAGTAAAACCGGACAGATTTCAGATGTCAGGGTGGTTCGCGGGATTGGCGGAGGCTGTGACGAAGAAGCTGTTAGGGTTGTCAAAGCGATGCCCACCTGGATTGCAGGCAAACAAAGCGGAAAAGCTGTGCCTGTTCAGTTTAACCTTCCGATAAAGTTTTCGCTTACGGGTTGACAAAATTCTGATTATACCATTTATGAAAGCAGCCGGGAAGTTTAAAATGTATTATTCCTATACTATGATTGGAGTCTATTTCCTTTCGGGTTTGTTCCTGATACTTCATGGTTGGTACCTTATCTCCGGTTTACAGAACTATGCTATAGGAGGTATGTTGATCGTATACGCCGTATTCAGGTTGTACCGCGAGATTCAGTTCCATAAAATTGAACAGGAAAGTGAACTGATTGAAAAGGAATAATTATGAAAGCAATTGTGAGTATTTGTTTTGTATTGGGATTATTGCTTGCCTGTTCCTGCCAGCGTAATGCGACTGATAAATTTACTGACACTCCAACAACCGGGAATGCCCGGGTTGCCGTTGATGAAACTTTTCAACCAATCATTGAGGAAGAACTCCCTGTTTTTCATGCCGTTTATAAATATGCCAAAGTAACGCCGCTTTATATTCCAGAGGTAGATGCGTTCAATCTTCTGCTGCGTGACAGTGTCAGGCTGATCATAGTATCAAGACCTCTTAAAAAGCAGGAAACCGACTATTTCCACAGTAGAAAATTCTTCCCTAAAGAGGTCAAAGTTGCGTTGGATGGTATTGCTGTCCTGGTAAACCCTGCAAATCATGATACTCTGTTCAGCATCAGGCAGCTTCGGAGCATATTTATGGGTGAGATCACAAGTTGGAGCCAGCTTAATCCATCATCAAAACTTGGTAAACTGAAAGTAATTTTTGATAATCCCAGCTCCAGCATTGTCCGTTTTGTAGTGGATTCAATTACCAAGACCGGCAAACTGGGCTCACAGCTTTCGGCGATGCAATACAACAAAGATGTAGTAAATTATGTTTCAAATAATCCAAATGCAATTGGGCTTATTGGGGTAAGTTGGGTGAGCGACCGCGACGATCCTAAATGCCTGTCATTTCTCAGAAATGTGAAAGTAGCTTCTATCACAAATGCAGAGGTGGCGGATCCTTCAAATTCATTTCAACCCTACCAGGCATATATTGCAAATAAAGAGTATCCACTTACAAGATTTATCTATATGATTTGTTCCGAACCCCGCGCGGGCCTGGGTACGGGGTTTACAGCCTTTGTTTCAAGCGACAAGGGACAACGGATCATTTTAAAAACCGGGGTTCTTCCATACACCCAACCGGTCAGGCTTATACAGGTAAAGAAAAACTACCAGTATTAAGTCAAATGTAAAAATGCAAAATGCCAATGTCAAAACAACCTTAATTCAAGCTGTTAGCCAGGATATTGAGTGACAAAGTAGACTTGACATGACATCGATTCATAAATACAAAAATACGTAGACGGTATAAAAGTCGAAACGGAAATCAGTTAACTAATTCAATGATTCATATGAAAGTATTACGATCACTCTTCTTTTTACTATTATTGGTTATTACAGGGCTAAGTCTTTTTGCTCAGCCGGTTAATAATGGAATGCGGCTTATGCAAATGGGGCAGACCGGGAAAGCTAAGGATGCTTTTATACAGGAATTAAAAACAAATAACAGCAGTGAATTGTGGTTTAATCTTGGAATGATATACCTGAACAATGGGAACACCGATTCGGCCAATACCTGTTTTGCACAGGCCTATGTTGCTGAATCTAAGAGTAATTTTGGATTTGTCGGACAGGCATTGATAAAAATCAGGTCAGGCAGTTCAGCAGAAGCCATTCAATTGCTTGACCGGATCCAGAAATCCTCAGCCAACGCAAAGGATGCCAGGGTGCTTATTGCCATTGCCGCTGCCCGTTATGAAGCGGGTGATACAGCTAAATGGATAGAACCTCTCACCGCCATTTCCTTCTTCGACCGTAAAAATAGCAGTGCATACATCAAAGCCGGAGACATTTATTCCTCGCTTGCCGAAAAATTCCCTAATTCCAATTATTACGGAATCGCTTCAGGCCGGTACGAACAAGCGCTCTACTATGACCCGGTAAACGTTGAGGCCATGACCAAACTGGCCGGTATCTATTTTATCAGCCGGAGTTATTTTGAAGCTTCAAACAAGCTGAGCAAAGCACTGGAATTGGATTCAACCTACCTGCCAGCATTGAAAATCCTTGGTCAGGTGGAATACACCCTTGGAAAATATGACCTTGCCAGCCAGCATTTCGGGAGATATATGGCATTGGTTGAAAACACGTTGAAAGTCTACCCAAATGACAGGATTCAATATATCAATATCCTTTACTTTAACAAGGAATATGCAAAAGCAAATGAGTTTATTGAAGCAGCGCTGAAAACTGACCCATCAAATGAAGTTTTGTTGCGGCTGAAAGGCTATACTTCCTATGAGTTGAATAAAAATGACGAAGGCCTTCCTGCGATGATAAAATTTTTCACTCTTCGTTCGGTCACTGATACCAACAAGATTATTCCGACCGATTATGAATATTACGGGAAACTGCTGAGTCGTCATGGTGATGATTCGCTTGCCGTTATAAATCTTACCAAAGCTGTCGAAATGGATCCTTCAAATGCTGGTTTGTATGAGGATATAGCGAAATCGTACGAGAAAATGAAAAAGTACAAGCTTGCTATTGATTCATATGATAAGCTGATACTTACATCCAAAAATATTTCATCGGCAACCTGGTTCAGTAAAGGACGCGACCTTTATTTTGTGGCTAATGAGATAGCAAAAACTGCAGATTCACTCCAACGCCCGGCATATATCAAACTAGCAGATTCAGCCTTTGGAATGGTTTGCGAATTGTCGCCAAATTCGCACCTGGGATTCCTCTGGCGTGCCCGCATGTCGGCCGACCTGGATCCGGAAACTTCGCAGGGACTGGCAAAGCCCTATTACGAAAAGGCAATTTCGATGATGGAAGCCAAGAATGACCCGGAGAAATACAAAAAAGACCTGATGGAAGGCTATCGCTATATGGGCTATTATAATTACCTGAAATACGATGCGGCAAAAAAGGCTAAAGACACTGCTGCTGTTGAACAAAGCCGTGCGGAATCAATGTCGTACTGGCAAAAAATACTGGCTATTGATCCAACGGATAAAATAGCGCTCGAAGGTATAAAAGGACTCAAAAAGTAGCCGGAAGAGGTTTCTTTAAACTATCCGATTCTTTTCAGCTTACAATTCCAGGCTTACCTTCTTGGATAGACTGATACCTATGGCATCATTTGCTTTCTGAACGCCTATACAATGGGATTGAAGTCAACCGGGACAGTGTTTCCGCACCCAGGTCTCCTTCAAGGCTGAATGGCCAGACAAAGAGCGCTTTTAGCGGATAATCCCTGCGTATATTTACAATAGCTGAAAGCGCAAGCCGTTTTGCAATTCCTTTTCGCCGGTACTCTTCCAGTACCATTGCCGAGCAGAGGTATAAGGCCTCGTAGCTTGTATCCATCGGAGTCAGATCAAACAGTTCTTTCTCAGTGATTTCATTTTCGAGGAACCGCATCATCAGGTCAAGGGTGGTAGG
>JANXXZ010000496.1 GCA_025350385.1 Bacteroidales bacterium | reverse complement strand
TCAAAAAAAACATTAGCCACATGAGATATAAAGCAGCACTTAGATCAGGTTGCAAGTATTGCGGAGAACGTGCCGACATTTTTAATTGCCTGTGCCAGGCTGAGTTGGATATTATAGATGAACAACGAATAGAAGTTAATTATAAAGCCGGTGAACTGATTTTTAAACAAAATACTCCTAACCTTCATTTTCTGTGCCTCACCGGTGGGAAAGTAAAACTATATATTGAAGGATTTGACGGAAAGAACCTCATTATAGGTATTGTAAAACCAGTTGAATATATCCTTGGCCAAGGGATTTACGTTGACAATAAGCACCATTATTCTGCCATGGCGATTGAGGATTCTACAGCCTGTCTTGTAGAAGCCGGGATATTTAAATCGTTGATACGGAATAATCCGGATTTTGCAGAAGCCTTCATCAGGAAAGTGAGTTTATTATCGATACTCAACTTCGAACAGGTAATCAGCCTGACCCAGAAGCAGATGCCCGGGCGCATTGCCGATGTACTGATCTATCTGAATGAAAAAATATATGAATCAAATCCCTATACAACAACTTTATCAAGGCAGGATCTCGCTGACATGTCGGGTATGTCGAAAGAAAGCGCGATACGCATATTAAAAGATTTCAAGGATGAAGGGATCATAAGCGTTGATGGAAATCGCATAGAAATAATTAATGAAGAGCAGCTTTACAAAATTAGCCAGACCGGCTGATCAGGAGAGAAGGGAAAAAGGGTGACAGGGAGAAGGGGAGAGGAGGTGAGAGCATGAGGGCGAGATAGCTTGAGCGAAAGAAGTTGTCAGAATTCCCGTCTCATTGTAGTTACTTTCAAAGTATTAACCTTCAAATGGTTTGCAGTATGCATTCCGTTAGTTTTTTTGACTTCTGACTCCTGACTCCCGACTCCTACTTTCACTCTTGTCTTTTATCTTATTAACTGAACAATCAATCTTTACGGATTGGATTTCAACTGGCAAAATAATACGTCCACCCAGGCGTTACTTTCGTGAGCCTGCTGAAATGCCGGTACCGGCAATTACACTACTTTTGCACTTTCTGATCACTATGAAAATCATACGGTTATTTTTACTGTTTACGATGATCATTCTCCTGTCGAAGGAGAAACTGTCGGCCCAGGCTTTTTTTAAAGCTGAAATGATTGGCGGGTTCAATATGAGCCAGGTGAATGGTGATGAAACAGCCGGTTTCAGGAAATTTGGATTGAACACCGGCCTTGGAGTAGTTATGCCGGTTTACAAAAACTGGTCGCTGAGTTTTGAAACGATATACACCCGGAAAGGAAGCCGGCTTAGTCGGCAGTACTACACTGATTCGCTCGATGGTTCTTACAGCCTGAAACTAAATTATGCCGAAGTACCTTTCCTGGTCATCTATACCGACCGTAATTTCATGTCAGCCGGGGTTGGCGCCAGTTGGGGCAGGCTGGTATCCGTTTCCGAAAGGGAAAGACGTTACCGGAATGATACCGTAACATTCCTGAAAGGGCCCTATTCGAAGAATGACTTCCAGGTGCTTGCGGATGTCCGGTTCCGGCTTTATAAAAATTTCAGGTTCAATGCCCGCTATGCCTTATCTGTTAAACAACTAGCCTCACGTAACATCATCGATTCAAGCACCGGGAGGTTGAACCAGCGAGGTTTTTACAACAGCGTTGTTTCTTTCAGACTTATATATACTATTAATGAAAGTGCACCCGATAAGATAAAAAAGAGTGAACCAACCCAATAGCCAGGCGGCTTTAATCATTGAGAAATTCAGCCTGCAACCCCATCCCGAGGGTGGCTGGTTTCGCGAGGTATACCGTTCGGATGACAAACTCACAACGGATCAGTTGCCTGATCGGTTTTCATCTGCACACTGCTTTTCAACGTCTATTTATTATCTGCTCGAAAATTATGATTTCTCGGCATTTCACCGCATCAAATCGGACGAAATCTGGCATTTTTACCTGGGCAGCCCGGTAAAGCTATATAGCCTTCGAAATGGAATCCTGGAACTGATTTACCTGGGTGACAACCCGGATGCCGGCCATGTATTCCAGGCTATGGTGCCCCACGGATGCTGGTTTGCAGCAGAAGTTTCAGTTCCTGAGTCCTTTGCCCTGCTGGGTTGCACGGTAAGCCCCGGTTTTGAATTTGACGATTTCGAAATGGCAACGTTGAAAGATTTAGAGGAGTATAGCCGGTATTCGACGCTGATAGCCAGGATGGCGAAGAAATGATTCAAAATGTAGGTTTCAAGGTAAAGGTGAGGAATTGAGTTTAGCAGAAAGTTAGCGTTCATCCAAAGAAAAACAGGAGTAAGCCGAAAATCCTATAAAGAGTAGGCAAATAAAAATCAACAATATGAAAAAGATTTTAATTGTTCTTGTAAGTTGCTTAATTAGTGCCTCCTCCATTTTGGCTCAAAACAAAAGCAATACAACATCATCTAATGCAAGCAATAATCAGATTGAGCAAAAGTATCGTAATTGGTATAAAGTATCAATGATGGATATTGGTCTAGGTTTTGGATCCAGTTACAGTGCAGATCTTTCGAGTAATGAAAAAGGTTATGGTATGCACGGATCAGTTTCCTTGTTAGATTTTGCCATAGGATTTCATAAGCTTGCAGGATTGGGGTTAGGCTCGAAATTATTTACTTACAACGGGATCAATCCAAAAGTCGAAATTAATTCCTGGGCACCCTTGTACCTATATCTTCCAGTTTATATTTCCAATAAGAAAACAAAACCTTTAGGCTACAATGATACATATAATACAACATCCATGGTATATCTTTATGCTGGTGGTTCTTTATGGTGCGCCAAAACGGTCTATCTGGCAGAAGAAGCATTCATTCCTGCAAAATTTTATCAGATAGGAGTTAATTATATGTTTCTAAATTATACAGGCGATGATATATATACTAATGGGAATCTTGCAGTTGGTGCATCTATTATCTTTTATCCAAATATTAACCAAGAAATGAGAAATGTTTTTAATATAAAATTGATTTACACAATGGGAGGTTTTTCAAGGTCAAAATACTAAAATCAAACATAAATAAGGTAAATATTATGAAGAACATCTATTTATTAATAGTCATATCCATGCTTATACATGGATGTGCAGTAACTACCAGTTTTAATTATACTCCTATTTCAGGAAGTATTTTCGATAACTCTAATGGTTTAAAAGAAGCAGATATCAGTTGTAACGATTCAGAAATTAAAGATAAACTAATTAAATTTCTGAATAACAATAAAATAGTTATTTCCAAAGATGCTAAGGTTAAAATAAGTCTGTTATCCGACGGATATATAATCTACGGAGTTGATGGGAATTGCGACTACTCAATTCAAGGAGGCACAAGAAGGGTGATTGATTTACAAGATGGATCTTTTATGTTTTGTTTGTATTCCAATTCGAAGCCAAAGAATGATTGCAATTATTTTGCCGAGTCAAATTATAAATTTACAATATCGAAAGATAATAATACAATCCTATATTGGAACAGAGGAGTAGTGATCAAATCATTATCAAAAATGACATCATTGCCTATAAATTTGAAGGATCAAGATCTACCAGAGTATTTGACTGCTGTTACAATGTTTGCATTTGAGGATTATAATTTATTACTTACAGGGACATTATGGCAGCAGCGACTGATGCTGATTTTTATCGCAGATTACAAAAAAGTCAATGCAATTTTGAAGATTAAAGAACTTCAATCAAATACAAAAGATGAGGATATTAAAATCCGTTGTCAAAATACATTGGCCAAATTGGAAAAGAAAAAGTAACTGTTTTAATTGACAGATTCTAAGGAAATGTCATAATTTGAGATAAATGAAGATTTTAGGTGATAGAACTTAAAGAAAGAATTATGAAAGATTGAATAAAATGCACGAAACGCTAACAAAGGCTATAAAAAATGGCGGGTGAAGTACATAATTGAAGGCTCGTAACCCGCACCGGCATTGGTGTTGGTTGACAGCGGACAACCACGTAAACCGCCACTATTTATAGCCTCAACCGTTATGGGCAAGTACTCAAGATCGGAACTGATGGAATAAACAATAATTAACTATGACTCAGAATTCAATTTTTTTATTTGATAGTCTTAATGATACGTTAATGATATTAAATGTTGGAACTCAAACCGACTCAATTCTTAATCCTGCTTATATAGCTTTTATTGGAGTCATTATTGGTGCTGTATTATCACTTTTAGGAAATCTACTTTTAGTTAAACATCAATCAAAAACACAGAGAAGAAATACATTCTTTCAGAAAAGATTGGAAATCTATTCTAGGATAATTGAAATTTCCTGGGAAGTATACACTGTGCGTACTAGATTTGAAAAAAGCGAAGAGGGAGAATATCCTCATGCTTATGACTCTTATGAATCCTTAAGAATATGGTTGAATTCAATCGTTCAAATAGTGGATAAGAATGTACTTTTTCTTGATCAAAAAACTTATGACAATTTTCTTAAAATAAATTGGAAAGTTCTTGATCATATGAGAGAAATAAGTCAAGAAAAAGACCCGGCTATGCTTGATAAAAAAACCAGAGAAATAGGTAGAAAAAATTTAAATGAGATTCAAGATATATCTAAAGCCTTTATTGACACAATTCGTCTCTATTTGAAAGAAACATATAAAATTGAATTAGAGCGAGTTGAATAATTTACCTGTGCTTAATCGAGTAGGCTGCCCCACCGGTGATTAGCCGGTGGGGAGAACCTCTCACACCACTGTACGTAAGGTTCTCGTATACAGCGGTTCGTTAAGTATCAGAATCATCGCTCTTTACACCAATGATTCCTTTGCCGTAATTTAAGTCAAGGCTGGTAAACTCAAGGTTTATACCTCCTTGACGAATTTTTGGACAACTTAACGTTCAGCCCTTCAGTTTGCATTTCTGGTGTCGGACAGCCCGGCAGGTTCAGTTCGCTCGACCCCCGTAACTTGTCTTTCGGTTCATACCATGTTTGCCTACTATGGCCTCTGCTGACTTCTCGGTGTATTACACGAATGCTCCGAGACCTCCCCTGGTAAGAGCTTTCTCCTTCCTCCAATGCCTGCGGTATCCACATGACTGCTTTTCTTGTAATCATAGGGCGTTGCAAAGATGTGCTTGCTTACCCAAACAGTTATGCCTCATATACCGTTTCTGTTCGTCAGTACCGGATTTTGCAGTCCCGCTTCCTTCAGTGCTTACTTCACAATAAACCACCTTGCGGCTTGCTAATACTTCCCCGCTTTAATCAGGGCGTATGGAGGACTTACATCTCCTGAAAAAATTTCACCCACTTCTTATGCTAAAGAAAAATTTGTATTTTTGAGTTTTTTCTCAAGCATAGAGGTGGGTGTGCGCTGCTCATGCAGGGCACACACACGGGCTAATCGTGATTGGTTTACCAGCCGCACTTGGCCCACCATAAACCAACCACGCCTAGCCCGGGAACGTTACCGCCAAGTGTAAGAGACAGGACAAAGACATTGAAAATTGAAGTAAACCATTGTGAAAGGACAGAAAAATGAAATATTGACAAGACTAAAGAGCTGACACTCAAGTCGACCCAATGTTTTTTATTTTTTGCCCACCGCACATATTTTAAAACAATTGCCGACCCACAAGTGGTACATTTGGTTTTGCCCCGACACACAAAGCCAAACCTTCGGCAAAACCAAAAGAGCCACTTTTTAG
>JANXXZ010000038.1 GCA_025350385.1 Bacteroidales bacterium | reverse complement strand
GTCAATGGATGCGATCAGGCGGTTTTATTATATCCTGGGCGATAAGTTATGGGGACCCTACGGATTTTATGATGCTTTTGATGTAACCGACAGCTATTGGGTAACTTCCTATATCTCCATTGACCAGGGTCCGCAAATCTGCATGATCGAAAATTACCGTTCGCGGCTGCTCTGGAACCTCTTCATGTCGTGCCCCGAAGTACAGGCAGGACTTACAAAATTAGGATTCACCTATAAATAATTTATGATGCAAAAAGTAATTCTCCCTGTAGTTTTCCTGATGCTAATAAGCTATAATTGTTCAGCAAGGCAAGGGAATACAAAAAAACTGTCTTCTGTCATTTCAAGTCCGATTTCTGACGATTCACTGCTTACCCTGGTTGAATACAGGACATTTCAGTACTTCTGGAATGGGGCAGAACCTGTTTCCGGCATGGCCTGCGAACGAATCCATATCAATGGTATTTATCCCGAACACGACAAAAACGTGATCACAACAGGTGGTTCGGGATTTGGATTTATGGCAATCCTTGTTGGAATTGAGAGAGGATTCATTACTCGCGAAGACGCAGTGGCCCGCTTCGAAAAAATATCAGGATTCCTTGAAAAAGCGGATCGCTTTCACGGGGCCTGGCCTCACTGGATAAATGGCGAAACAGGTAAAGTGAAACCATTCGGAACAAAAGATAACGGTGCCGACCTGGTTGAGACTTCCTACATGATGCAAGGCTTACTCGCAGTGCGACAATATTTTAAAGATGGAAACCAGCGGGAAAAAAAACTGGCTGCCAGAATCGACAATTTGTGGAGAGGCGTTGACTATCAATGGTTCACACAAGGAAAAGATGTGATCTACTGGCATTGGTCACCGACTTATGGCTGGGAAATGAATTTCCCAGTCGAAGGGTACAACGAATGCCTCATCCTGTATGTGCTGGCAGCCTCCTCTCCTACCCACCCTGTGAACGCTGATGCCTATCATAAAGGCTGGGCCAGGAACGGGGCAATTATGGGTTCCACTACAAAATATGGTTACAACCTTACACTAAAGCACAATGGAGCTCCTGAATACGGTGGCCCGCTTTTCTGGTCGCATTATTCCTACCTTGGATTAGATCCGCGGGGTCTTAAGGATAAATATGCCGATTATTGGGAAAATAACATAAACCATACGCTTATTAACCGGCAATGGTGCATCGAGAATCCAAAGCATTTCAAGGGATACGGAGCCGATTGCTGGGGGCTTACCGCAAGTTACTCGGTGAACGGGTATTCGGCTCACGCACCAGGAACCGAAAACGACCTGGGAGTTATTTCCCCCACGGCTGCTTTATCTTCGTTTCCCTATACACCTGAATATTCCATGCAGGTTTTGAAACACTTCTATTACGACCTGGGTAAAAAAATCTGGGGAGAATATGGGTTTTACGATGCCTTCAGCGAACAGGCTGACTGGTTCCCTTCGCAGTACCTGGCAATTGACCAGGGACCGGTAGTGGTGATGATCGAGAACTCCCGCACCGGTTTATTATGGAACTTGTTCATGAGTTGTCCCGAAGTTAAGCAAGGATTAAAGAAACTGGGTTTCAGCAGCCCTTCGATTGATAAATAGGAAATTCACACCCAAGATAAATGGCAAAGAAGCAAATTATCCTGTTGCTGCTTATAGCTTACACATGCGATGTTCCGGCTCAGATGAACAGGACATCAACTGTTATAAACAACCAGATTCCGGTTGCGGGTATACTGATGAATTTATCTGATTCGGCATTGCTCGACCAGGTTCAGCGACAGACTTTCCGGTATTTCTGGAATTACGCCCACCCTGTTAGTGGCCTGGCAAGGGAACGAAGCAACACGGTGTTGGGTGAACATTACTGGGATTATATCAACGAAGCCTGGGATGAGCCCAATTTCAGTAAAACGCCTTTTGGCCCGGATGCCTGTGCCATCGGGGGCACTGGGTTTGGCATCATGGCTACCATTGTGGCCGTTGAAAGAGGATGGATCGGAAGGGACACTGCTGTAAGCCGATTGGTTCAGATCGCCGATTTCCTAGCCAATGCCGACTGCTTTCACGGGATTTATCCGCATTTTATGGATGGGCGCACTGGCAAAACAATCAAATTCGACCGCCTCGATGATGGCGCCGACCTCGTGGAGACATCCTATCTCCTGATGGGTTTCCTTTGTGCCAGGGAGTACTTCAACAAGGATATTCCCATCGAAAAATACCTGCGTAAACGAATTGACCAGATGTGGAATGTGGCAAACTGGAACTGGCACACCAACGGCGAAAAGAAATTATACTGGCACTGGAGCCCAAACAATGGCTTCGACATGAATTTTCCTATCTGGGGATGGAATGAATGTCTTATTACTTATATCATGGCAGCTTCATCACCGTATCATTTCATTTCGAAGGAGGTGTACGACGGAAGCTGGACGGGCAGCTCAGGTTTCAGGAACGGGAAGTCATACTATGGTATAGAACTCCCGCTTGGGAATTCCGATAAAGGCGGACCTTTGTTTTTTGAGCATTATACTTTCATGGGGATTGATCCCAACGGCCTGGTTGATTCGATAGGAATAAATTATTATGAGCAGGTTCGAAACCACAGCCTGATCAACAGGGCTTATTGCATCGAAAATCCGAAAAAATATGCCGGCTATGGCGAAAATTGCTGGGGACTTACTGCTGGCGACAGCTATAAAGGCTACGTAGCCCATTGCCCGGAAGTTGACCTCGGGGTTATTCAGCCGACAGCGGCCCTTTCCTCGTTCCCTTATACTCCCGAATACTCCATGCAGGTACTCAGGCATTTTTATTATGACCTGGGCGACAAAATCTGGAGTGATTACGGTTTTGTGGATGGGTTCAGCGAATCGCACAACTGGTACGCCAAAAGCCACCTTGCGATTGACCAGGGCCCCATCGTGGTGATGATTGAAAACTATCGCAGCGGTCTGATGTGGAGGTTATTCATGCAGGTTCCGGATATACAGAATGGGTTGAAAAAGCTCGGGTTCAAAAGCAAATGGATGAAAGAATAGTGAACATCCACACGATTATCCCTTCACAAATTCCAGCTGAAAGTAATTGATTG
>JANXXZ010000429.1 GCA_025350385.1 Bacteroidales bacterium | reverse complement strand
TTATTGAATTGCTCATCAAAAAGGCCCTTCTTGCCTCGTGTTTTGTACATTTGCTTTTGCATTGCTTATTTCCATTATGTTTTCACAACAAATATAAGGTTATTATTCTGATTAACAATGAATTAAATTATAGAACTCCCCATAATATAGTCCTCTCCCTGGCGATTGACTGTTCCGAGAATCTCTGGATCGGCACTTTATCAGGAATTAATAAAACAGACCTCAAAAAACGAAAGTTCCAACTTTACCGTAAAAGTGATTTCCCCTATTCGGTAGACCTTGCAGGTAATGTGATTGCCTCGATCTTTAAAGATGAAAATAATGTAATCTGGATTGGAAACTGGGGACAGTGATTGAACCTCTTCGACCGGAAATCGGGCAAAGTAGAGCATTACTCATCCAGGTTATCAGGGAAATACAATATCCCCAACGACTATGTCCACACTATCTTAGAAGATGCCGCTCGTACGATCTGGGTAGGGACCCGCGATGGCCTCATAGTGTATCAAAGGGATAAAGGCAGTTTTGAAAGACCGGAGAAGCTGTTTCCGGGTTCAGGGTTTTCCGATTTCAGGGGGTTAAGGATATTTATGATGATCCAGGACCGCGGCGGGGATTACTGGGTTGCCACTCAGAATGGCCTCTTCAGGATGAAACGTTCAGGTAACGGACCCGAATCTTTTGATGTAAAAGCGGTTCCTGGCCACAGGATCAGTTCAAACATGGTATATGCGGTGCTCGAAGACAGGCATGGACTGATCTGGATCGGCACTATTGGCGGTCTGGATGTGTTTGACCCTCGAACATCTCAAATAAAGCATTATCAGAAGAAAGAGGGAAAAGGAAACTCCCTGGCCGACAACTTCGTTACCGCTCTTTGTGAGGATCATAACGGTGATATTTGGATAGGAACAAATTCATACCTGAACAGGTTTTCCCTGAAAGATACTACTTTCTATTACTATTCGCAGGAGCAGGGACTTCCCAGCAACCTGGTATACAGCATAACAGAAGATCAAAGCCACGGGCTATGGCTCGGAACCGGAAACGGGCTGTGCCGGTACGATACAGCCAGCGGGACTTTCAGAACCTATACCGTGGAGGAAGGCCTGCAAAGTCCTGAGTTTAACCTGAGGGCCACTTATAGGAGTAAGGACGGAGAAGTGTTCTTCGGGGGAATGAATGGCTTCAACTCCTTTTACCCGGATTCGTTGAAGGATAACAGGTATATCCCGGGAATTGCTATTACATCTATTTTCAAAGTGAGTAAAGGTGCTAAGGAATATCTTGATCCGGAAAACACTGACAGGATCATCCTGAACTACCTTGAAAACACCTTTACTGTAGAATTCGCAGCGCTCGAGTTCACCAATCCTTTGAAGAACCGGTACGCGTATAAGCTGGAAGGAATTGATGATGAGTGGGTTGATATTGGTACCCGGAATTTCGTACCCTTCTCCAATCTTCCTGCAGGCGAATATACTTTTTGGGTAAAAGGCTCCAATAACGACGGGCGCTGGAACGAAAACGGCGTCAGCCTGAAAATTCTGATCAGCCCACCCTGGTGGAGAAGCAACCTTGCCTATACAGCCTATATCATTATCATCATTTTTGTGGTTTATGTTATCGTCAAGAGGAGAGAACGTCACCACCTGAGGGATCGGAAAATGCTGGAAGATAAAGTGAAGGAACGTACCCTTCAGATAGAAGCTCAGAAAGCAGAGATCCAGGCGAAAAATACGGAACTGAATGAACTGAATGCTTCAAAAGATAAGTTTTTCTCCATCATAGCCCATGACCTGCGGAATCCATTCAACGCTATCATCGGGTTAACTGATGTACTGCTGATGGGCATGCCAGGCCTTGACCCGGCAGCGATGCAAAAAACCCTTGAGAATATAAGGGGTTCTTCTCAACAGGCGCATGAACTGCTTGAGAACTTGCTGTTATGGGCACGTTCCGTTACAGGGACTATGGACTTCAACCCGGTGCCGGTCGACCTGAAAGCCATGGCAGAGGAAAACATCGAACTAGTGAGCGTTCAGGTTGCCCGGAAAAACATCAGCATACACGCTGATTTCAACAGTACCGTGATGATCAATGGGGATATGAACATGATCAATACCATCATGCGTAACCTGTTCACGAATGCGCTCAAATTCACTCCTCAGAACG
>JANXXZ010000419.1 GCA_025350385.1 Bacteroidales bacterium | reverse complement strand
GGTCAAAGTTATTTGTTATTATTGATTTAACTTTGACACACTTTAATGAACATGCTCAACCAATTCAATTTTCAAATTAATTCTTTCTCCTTTTCACCCCCTCTCCCTCTCTCCCTCTCTCCCCTTCTCCTTGTCCCCTTGTCTCCATGTCCCCTTGTCAGTCTTATCAAAGCCCTAAACTATGGAAATCCGCGTACCACCGTTATCTATTCCCAAAACAGGTGCTGAGGTAATGATCGCGTCGCGGCCGGTATGTTTCACGAAATGGATAGCTGCGCGTACCTTGGGAGCCATGCTGCCTTCGGCAAAATGCCCTTCTTCGATGTAATTCTTGGCCTGTTTCACGCTCATACGGTCGATGGATTTCTCCTGGGGTGTGTTGTAATTGATACATACCTTGGGAACATCGGTAAGAATGAAGAATTTATCGGCATTGATATTACCGGCAAGCAATGCGGATGCAAGGTCCTTGTCGATTACAGCATCAATTCCCTGCAATTTATTCTCTGCCACGAAGAAAGTCGGGATTCCCCCTCCTCCCACTGCTATAACGATCTGCCCGTCGCGGGCCAGGTTCTCAATGGAACGCTGGTTGCTGATCACGAGCGGTTTCGGTGAAGCCACTACCTTTCGCCAGCCGCGTCCGCGAGGATCTTCCTTGAAAACGGAACCATTCTCAATCGTAATTTTATCAGCAACTTCCTTTGTATAATAAGGTCCGATCGGCTTGGTAGGATTCTGGAAAGCAGGGTCGTCCTTATCGACCAGTACCTGGGTAATAATGGTTATGATATCGCGGTCGAGCTCATGGGTGCGGAGCACATTACGCAACTGCTGTTCAAGCACGTACCCGATAAATCCCTGGGAATAGGCTACACAGATATCGAGCGGCATTTCGGGGAGGTTATGGATCTGGAAACCGGCCGCATTGGCCAGCAGGATGTTTCCTACCTGCGGACCGTTGCCATGGGTAAGTACCACGTTATACCCGCGGTTGATAAGGGTCAGGAGGCGTTCACAAGTGTCGAGGGCATTTTTTTCCTGTTCGTCAATGGTGCCGGCCTGGTCGCCACGTAAAAGGGCGTTCCCGCCAAATGCCACTACTGCAAGTTTCTTCATAGCTAAATTTTAAGATTGAGGGGTGCAAATTTAGTGATTTAAGTATGCTGTGCAAGTTTCTTTCACACGCCTTAAAATATTCACATAGTTCAATATATCAAATAGTTGGGTATCATTTTATCAGGACATTCCTTTCTCCCTGTTTGACTGACGATGGGATCGTTTGTTAAATTTATGCATATTTGTATTTTCGGGGAGCGATTAGTAAGGAGTAGAAATTGGGAGACCATAAAATCCGAAATCCACAATCTGGAATCCGAAATCCGAAATCAAAAATCAAACATCCGAAATGCAGAAACAACGCAAGGCCTACCTCTACGCCATCACAGCCATCCTGTTCTGGTCAACCATGGGGACAGCGTTCAAACTGACGCTTGGCCACATGAACCCGCCTTTGCTGCTGCTTTTCACCAGTTTCACCGCTTTTGTTTTCCTGGGAATTACCCTGATTATCAGCGGGAAATATGCATTGCTCCTTACACTCAGCCGGAAAGACTGGATCAATTCTGCCCTGATGGGATTCTGCAACCCCTTTATGTATTACATGGTTCTATTCAAGGCTTACACTCTCATACAGGCGCAGGAAGCCGTAGCGCTCAACTATATCTGGCCGGTAATGCTGGTACTGTTCTCTATACTTTTCCTCCGGCAACGCATCGGCTGGCTGAGCATTACAGCCATCCTGATCAGTTTCTGCGGCACGTTCGTGATTGCCACCCACGGGCAGCTTGCAGGCTTCCGTTTCACCAATCCCCTGGGGACGGCACTTGCCATAGGGAGTTCCCTGTTCTGGGCCTCGTTTTTCATCCTGAATATGAAGGACCGGCGGGAAGAATACAGCAAGATGTTCCTGAACTTCTTTTTCGGTTTGCTTTACATCCTGGCATGGAATGTATTTACCGGAAACCTTGCCATACCGCACATCCGCGGACTGGCCGGCTCCATTTATATCGGCATTTTCGAAATGGGTCTCACTTTCGTGATCTGGCTCACGGCATTGAAACTCTCCTCCACCACCGCCCGGGTCTCCAACCTGGTGTACCTCTCCCCTTTCCTTTCCTTACTCATGGTTTCGATATTCGTAGGGGAAAAAATCCTGCTCTCGACAGTTGTGGGGCTGGTAATTATTGTGGGGGGAATCCTGTTGCAGCAGTTTAGTAATTACAGGCTTAAGAGTGAGAGGTAACGGGGCGAGGAGCGATAGGGCGCGGGAGCGAGGAAGCGAGAGGGCGTGAGGGCGAGAGAGCGGGAAGGCGAGAGAACTGGAGGGCGTGATCGATTATTATTAGCTTAAATTTGGTTAGATTTTACTGCATCTGTTTTATTATTAACATGATACCATTGACAATCGGATATTCCTCCAAAATAAATATGCAATGAATAAAAAAGCAATCATGCCTATGGTGATTATCCTTACCGGATTTTCAAATTACGCGCAGAAATCTATTCCGGTTATTAATGCAACTTCAACTGTGGTTGACATCGGGGATGGAAAGAGCTTTAAAAAAGGGTATTGGAATATCTCTCCTGATCTCAGGCCCGACATTTACACAACCCTGGGCAAACACGCTGAAGTGACCTTCTATACCGATATTGACAGTATTACGTTCAGGGTCAGACCCGGCAAAACATACGATTTTGTTATCCTTCTGAATGGAAAGGATTCAGCCTTCACGCAAATTAAATATGAACGTCCCGAACATATTGCTGGTCCGCTGGACATCCTGAAGAAAGGCGGGAAGTATGATTATAAAGATAACCGTGAAATTCTGAAATTTACCTACACTTCAGCACAGGATCCTGATCTCATTGAACTCAGGAAAAAGTTTAAACTCGATTCCATAACCGGGGAAGGAAATGAACTTTCAAAAATATTTAATCTCTTACATTGGGTTCATTACCTGTTCGTTTATGACGGCACAAAAGAGCTGCCAGCATACGAGGGGATTTCCGATTTGGTCAGCAAATGTGAGAACGGGAAAGGAACCATGCACTGCGGTGCCCTGGCGTGGGTGCTGAACGACTGCTACCTGTCGGTGGGCTTGAAATCAAGGCATGTGGTGTGCCTGCCGAAAGACACAACCGATTTCGATTGTCATTCCATAATCACAGTATATTCTAAAACACTTGATAAATGGTTGTGGATCGACCCGACCAATAATGCTTGTGTGATGAATGAGAAGGGTGAACTGCTGAGCATCGCCGAAGTGCGTGAACGGCTGATCCACAATAAGCCGCTGATCCTGAATCCTGACGCTAATATGAACAGGATATACCCGGTTATAAAAGAAAATTACCTTTACGGATACATGGCTAAAAACCTTTACGCATTCCAGTGTTATGTCGACGGAGGGGGCGAAAGCAGGAGTAACTTATTATTGCCGTTGGAGTATAAAGGCATCATTCCGAGGACCAGGGCGAATAAACCAAAATGCACCTACAACCCGGATAAATTCTGGGCAAAGCCTGAGTAAGGGAGTTCTCGCAGAGTTACGAAATGTTTCTCGCAGAGTCACGCAGAGTGTTTCGCTGAGTTGCGCGGAGTTCTTGATTTCATCTGCGAAACTCTGCGTTTTTTAAATCTGCGAAACTCTGCGAGAACCATCTATCTGGTTTTTAATGGACGTCCGCATTTGCCGGAGTTTCATATGAGGCTATGCCGGGATTTTACGAGTCTCACTCTCAAGTGGATTGCAGCACAAGGACTAGTTTGCTTCGTCGTTCCTCCTCGCAAAGATTAGCGTCGCAACTTGTATTGGATGAAGGCATAGTGACGTTTCGAATTCACGTGAGGATCAATACATTGCGCGGCGCCAGGTCTTCATGAGATGGTACCGGCGAACTTCGCCGAAGCAATCTTACGACTCGCCTCTCTGCAAAACTCTGCGTATTTAATCTGCGAAACTCTGCGGGAACCTTTATCTGGTACTTAATGGATAGCCACTGAGAACTAAAGTTCGCCGCGAACATTAAAAATTGAACACTTTGTATGTAAAAAAGAAAAAATACATACATTTACTTTAGATTTGTTTATAAGGAATAACCGGGATATAAAAAGGAATATTGAGTTTAGCCCACTGAATTGAAAACTTCCTTGGTTAAGGTACCAGGAGTTGAGGATGTTAGCAAGTTGGGCACAAGCATTAGACGAAAATTTTATGATTGAAAACATTAACAAGTACATTACAATAGAAAGTCCTGAAATAGCGTGGAGATTTCTGGATAATATAGACGTGATAAAAGATGTTCAGGTTCTTAATACTGAAGTAAATAATATCTTATGGAATAAGATATTGGAAAGTAAGATAATAAAAGACTTTTCTTTGAATAAGGAAAAATTTGAATCAATAGAAGAAATACTATTCAAAAACGAAGATGACCAAGTAACAAAACGATTCAAAGAATTACAAAATAGAGAGGATAAAGTAATATTATTATGGGCTGTTGGTCAAGCATTGATTACAAAACTGGAAACATTTGTTGAGAATTGGAGAGACTTCTTCTATCCTGGTGCAGATGATTTACTTATAATTAATACAAGTCAGGATTGGATTATTTATATCTCTCATTTTGAATGCTTTCAATGTGGAAAAGGAATAAATGATCTAATCTAAGAACAACTAGCCTGTGCCCAACACGGGCTAAGCTTGGTTGGTTTGCCAGCCCGCAAGGCCCACTAAAAACCAACCCTGCCTAGGCAGGGAACGTTAGGTGTTATTGAATAAAACATTGCACGAACATTCAAAAATGATTAAAAAATGATACTGAATTATAAAACAGGTAAACTTCCACCAAATTTCATTTATTTAGGGGTAATGTTATTTGGTATAAGCATTTGGAGAATGATAGTTTTCGACTGGGTAGGTATATTGTTTTTTATAATTTCTTTATTATTGCTTTTTATAAAATCTGGGATAATTATAGATGTAGATAATAGGAAATTAAAAAAATATATCGGACTTTTTTCTATTAAAAAAGGAGATTGGGTGGATATTAAGTCTCTAAATAATATTAAAATATTCAAGACAAAAGCTACTCAAAGCATGAGTGTGCTTTCAATAAGCAGAACTGAAATTAATGAGGTTTACAAACTTTTGATGATTTTGTCTGATAAAAACATTGAGATTATGTCAGGAGGAAAAGATCATATTACCAAAGTTGCAAAAGAAATTTCTTCTTTATTACAAACCAAGATTATTAAATAACATCAATGATATGAAAAACCTTTTTACTGTATTATTCATTTTCCTAATTTTAAGCTGTAGTAATCAAAATGATTGTTCTTATCAAAAACCAATTGATTTGGCTGATGGTTTGAAGGTTTCAACGCTTGAAGAACAAAATCTTGATAAATCCTTATTCGACAAAATAAATAATGATTTATGCGGTCGCAAATATGGGAAAATTCATAGTTTATTAGTGATAGTGAACAATTGCCTTGTAATTGAACAATATTATAATGGCTGGAAACGGGAGCAACTTCATTTTTTAGCATCGAATACGAAAAGTTTCAATTCCATTTTAATTGGTATTGCAATACAACAGGGCAAGATAAAAGATGTAAATCAAAAAATGCTCAATTATTTTCCTGAATACGAAAAGAATGAAAAAGATTCCCTAAAACATAAAATTACTATTAAAAATTTGCTGACAATGACTTCTGGTCTCAAATGGGACGAGCAATCTTTACCTCAAAATGACACTAATAATATGGGTAATAAGATAGAACAAACAGATGATTGGTTAAAATCATGTTTAGTATTACCGATGGACACAAACCCTGGGACGAAATATGTGTATTGTGGACCTAATGACATTATTTTAAGTGAAATTATCAGGAAAGCCACAGGTGAAAATATTGCAGAATTCGCAGAAAGAAATCTTTTTAAACCTCTTGGAATAAAAGAATATAAATGGTTTGTTAAAAATGGAGTGTATGATAGTGGTGGAGGATTAAGACTAAAATCAAGAGACATTGCTAAATATGGTCTTTTACATTTAAATAAGGGTAAGTGGCGTGATTCAGCAATTGTTTCTGAAAATTGGATAAATGAAATATTCACTCCATATATTGAAATTAAAAATCCTTTTTATAGTTGTTATCAGTGGCAAATGATAAAAACTGAATTTGGTTTAAATGCCTGGTTTATTCCTGGAAATGGTGGACAAATAATTAGTATTATTCCTGATTTGAATATGGTTGTTGTTATCAATGCTGATAACAGAAACATTCCAAAAAATAAAAGATTGCCAGTTGAATACCTAATGAATGACCTAATGAAGCTGCACCCGAAATTGAAATGAAAAATCAACAACACCTAATAACTAAGGCTTCGTGTGGTCGTTTTTCACGACCCAACATGAAGCCGTGTTGCACGAAATCCCGCACCGACCTGCCATAGCAAGCATTGGGTTATTATGGAAATTCAATTTTTAAAAGGTGCTTTTTAGGTTTAGC
>JANXXZ010000346.1 GCA_025350385.1 Bacteroidales bacterium | reverse complement strand
TGAAGGATCAGTCCGGCGCCACCGCTATTGAGTACGGCCTGATCGCGGCCCTCGTCGCCGTGGTCCTCGCGGTCGCGGTCGGAGCGATGGGCACCAAGCTGTCGGGCACCTTCCAGAAGACACCTCATGGTTTCCATATCGCCTCACAACCGCGACATTGATGCCAGTATTACCGCCCGCGGGTTGCATGGAGAAGCTTACAGAGGCCATATCTTCTGGGACGAATTGTTCATATTACCCTTTTACAATCTGCAAATGGCCGAAACTGCCCGTGCAATGCTGATGTATCGCTACAGCCGTCTGGATAAAGCCCGCGAATATGCTAAGGAATATGGATACATGGGTGCCATGTTCCCCTGGCAAAGCGGTTCCGATGGCAGGGAAGAAACACAGTCAATTCACCTGAATCCACTCTCAGGCAAATGGGATCCTGATCACAGTTCGCTGCAACGTCATGTTTCCCTGGCCATTGCATTTAATGTGTGGCAATACTATAACACAACATCCGATATCAGGTTTTTACAGGATTATGGTGCCGAAATGTTCCTTGAAATCTGCCGTTTCTGGGCAAGCAAATCAAAGCTCAATGAAGCTACCGGCCGATACTCCATTAACAAGGTAATGGGCCCGGATGAATTTCACGAGCAATATCCGGATGCATCAGAAGGTGGACTGAAGGACAATGCTTATATCAATATTATGGTTTCATGGGCGTTCGGTAAAGCCACCGACATACTTACTGCTATCGGCCCTGAAACTACACGCAAAGTGAAAGAAAAGATCTGCCTGACCGATGATGAACTTGCTCTCTGGAATGATATTGCAAAAAAACTCAACCTATGCATCAACAAGGAAGGCATTATTGCTCAGTACGATGGTTATTTTGATCTGATAGAACTTGATTGGGACTATTACAGGAAAAAATACACCAATATTTACCGGATGGACCGGATACTGAAATCCGAGAATCTTTCACCCGATGAATTTAAGGTTGCCAAGCAGGCCGATATGCTCATGGCTTTTTATAACCTTGACAAGTCGGAAATTGACACTATTTTACAGCACCTTGGTTATTCATTGCCTGCCGATTACCTCCAGCGTAACCTCGATTATTATCTGCAGCGAACTTCACATGGATCAACCCTCAGCAGGGTAGTTCATTCAAAACTGGCCATGCTGGCAGGAAACAAGGATCTGAGCTGGCAATTATATTCCGAAGCGCTTGCCAGCGACTTTAACGATATACAGGGCGGAACAACCGGTGAAGGAATTCATGCCGGGGTTATGGCCGGCACGGTGCTGATAGCTTTAACAACCTATGCAGGGGTCAATTACAACGGATCCATTCTTAAGATTAATCCTGCCTTACCCTCTTTATGGAAGATGATTGAATTCGGGCTGAATTTCAAAGGGGTACATTATTGGTTCCAGATAAGTAATAGCAGAGTGAAGGTCCTTGCTGACAATAAATGTATTGTAGAAATATTCGGGAAGGAAGTACAACTGGAAGCCGAAATCGAAAAAGAAATAAATTGAAAAGTTGCAGAACACTTAAAATTATTTCAAATGTTAGGAGACGTATTATTAATCACCGAGAAACACCTGAAAGCCGGGGCCATCCTGGTTGAAAAGATACTGGCAAACCGCAAGGCCAAAATGATTATTGGAATTTCGGGCGAATCGGGTTCGGGGAAATCGGAGCTGGCTCATGTAATTGCCAAAGAGTTGCGCAAGTATGGCATTTTTGCCAAACCCTTGCATATCGATAATTACTACCGCATCCTTCCCCTTAAACGGACCGAATGGCGCAAAGAACAGGGAATTGAGAAGGTGGTTGGTTTGGGTGAATATGATTGGGATACCATTTACCGGAATATCATGGAGTTCAGGGAAGGTGAAATTTCTACAGGGCCATGTGTTGACCTCGTGACAGAGCAGGTTGATCAGCTTACTACCGATTACTCAACCGTGGATATGCTGGTGGTGGATGGACTTTATGCAATTAAGACAGCGGGTGTTGATCTGAGAATATTCATTGAACTCACTTATCACGAAACTAAAAAGGCACAGCTGGTGCGAGGCAAGGAGCCACAGAATGATTACCGGATGGCTGTACTTGAGCAGGAACATAAGATGGTTCAGTCGCTCAGGCCGTTGGCTGATATTTTGATTACTATGGAATACGAAGTTGCTGAAGCGAAGAAGTAGACCTGAGGATTCTTTGCTTTTTATACGAACGTGATGGGATCACATTTTGATCTCGTCCTGAGTTTTATTAAAGAAATGGTATTCGAGCAGGTGATAGGAGTTCACCGGCATGAGCGTAATCCACTTTTTATATTTATAATACCATTTCCATTGAATGGAACGGAACAATCCTCCATGAATAAGGAAAGCGTAAGCATATGGATGCAGGCAAACTTTAAGGTAAGTTTCGTTCTGATCCTGGAGCAGGTAACGGATATTGTTTTCAATTTCGTCAATGAGCAGAATGCTTGGTTTTATCTCACCGGTGCCTTCGCAGGTAGGACATTTTTCAAGAATCTGGACATTGGTTTCAGGGCGGACCCGTTGCCGGGTAATCTGAACCAATCCGAACTTGCTGGGAGGAAGTATGCTGTGCTTTGAATGATCTTTATCCATTTCATCCTTAAGCCTTGAATAAAGCTTACGACGGTTGGAACCTTCATGCATATCAATAAAATCCACTACAATTATTCCCCCCATATCGCGGAGCCGCAATTGACGGGCAACTTCAGTGGCTGCTTCTAGATTTACTGACAGTGCATTTTCTTCCTGGCTGCTGTCGCTGTTCACCTTATGTCCGCTGTTCACGTCAATGACATGAAGGGCTTCGGTGTGCTCGATAATCAGGTAAACACCACTCTTGATGGTAACTATTTTACCGAATGAGTTCTTGATTTGCTTATCAATACCGAAATGCTCATAAATAGGAATCTTCCCCTTGAAAAGTTTAACGATATCAAGTTTATCGGGAGCATTGATCCGGATATAATTTTTCACTTCTTCGCAAACAACGGGATCGTCCACATGAATACTGTTGAACGATTCATTGAGCATATCGCGCAGAATGGCAGATGTACGGTCGAGTTCGCTGATAATTTTCTGGGGAACCTTGGCAGTGATGAGTTTTTGAGAAACCGATTCCCATTTCAGGATCAGGTTATTCAAATCGGCATCCAGATCGGCTACTTTCTTATTTTCGGCAACGGTACGAATAATTACACCGTAATTTTTCGGGCGAATACTCATAATAAGCCGCTTGAGCCTGTTCCGCTCTTCACTGCTCTTTATTTTCTGTGAAATGGAAACACGGTTCGAGAATGGAACCAGAACAAGGTAACGTCCCGCAAATGAAATTTCGGATGAGATCCGCGGGCCTTTGGTAGAAATGGGTTCTTTGGCAATCTGGACGAGTACCTGTTGCCCGGAAGTGAGCACCTGCGCTATTTTCCCTGACTTTTCAATATCGGGTTCCGTTTGAAACTCGGGCATTGTAAGCTGGGCTTCTCTGGCAGCAAGCGCCAGTTTAGTATATTTAAGTAAGGAATTGATCTGGGGGCCAAGATCGAGGTAATGCAGGAAAGCATCTTTCTCGTAGCCGACATCCACAAATGCTGCATTGAGGCCGGGCATAATTTTCTTCACACGGCCAAGGTACACATCACCAACGGCAAAACTGCTGTTGGTTTTTTCTTTGTTAAGTTCCACCAGCACCTTTTCTTCGAGCAGGGCGATGTTAACTTCCGATGGGCTTGCGTTTATTATTAATTCCTTGTTCACCACAGCTGGTAGTTGCTAATGCAGATAAATATACGAGTACGCTTTATAGTTAATTATTACCGGAACACAAGTGTAGGTAAAGGTACTCGAAAAAAATTTCATCACATGAAATATTACTGATTTCATGTGATGAAATTGCCAAATGGAATAAGAAAATTATTTCTTCTTGTGTCTATTCTTGCGTAAACGTTTTTTCCGTTTATGCGTGGCCATTTTATGTCGTTTTCTCTTCTTTCCGCTGGGCATGATTTGATTGTTTTTATAAAAAATTATTGGGTTATTTCACCTTGTGCTTCACTTCATTTACAAAAACCTTTGCCGGCTTAAAAGAAGGAATGTTGTGGGCGGGAATAATAATAGTGGTGTTCCTGGAGATGTTCCTGCCGGTCTTTTCGGCTCTTTTTTTCACCACGAAGCTACCAAAGCCTCTGAGATAAACGTTTTCACCATTGGCCATAGCACCTTTAATGGCATCCATAAAGGCTTCTACTGTTTGTTGCACAGCAACTTTTTCAATGTTTGTCTTACCGGCAATTTCAGTAACGATTTCTGCTTTCGTCATCTTTGTATCTGTTTAAAGAATTGATACTAAATTTCTTAAATGGGGTGCAAATATATGAAGTTTTTTTAACTCCCAATAATTCAATTGGTTTTTTTACGCTATTAATCGTGAAAAATGCAATATTTTTTCTCAAGTCATAAAAATCGCATTTTTCATTTTTCATTTTCAAAAATTATTATACCTTTGCGCTCCCTGCCAAAATGGTGTCGTAGCTCAGTTGGTAGAGCAACGGACTGAAAATCCGTGTGTCACTGGTTCAATTCCAGTCGACACCACCACAAAGGTTGAAGGATTGGAATAGTTTATTTCAATCCTTCTGTTTTTCTGGGGTTTCCGATGTCGGCCAAAAACAGTTGTAACCTATTTCCCCAAAGTTTACAGTAATTTTTTTTCACCATTTTTTCACCGGAAAATGAAAGAATTACCCGTGAACAAAACCCATTTCAAATATCAAGTGGCATTGATAGGGCAAAGGCCGATGGTCTTTACCCTATTTTTTATTATGCCAATCTAAACGTTGAAGATAAATACTTCACAACATATCATACAGTCCAGGAGGAGGTCTGGTATCAGAAGAAGAAGGAGGTAAATTCTACCTTACTGATACGCTAAAGGAATTTGTTACCTCTGGCACCCTCCTTTGTTTATAGTAAACGCTGGATTGGGTGAATAGGTGTAATAATGGTCTAGCTTATCCTTCCTGATAATCAAATTAGTTATTACACTCTGGTTCCACAAGTATTGCAAAACCTTGCATTTGGAGCTAACTGACTGCCACACTCAGAACAAAAGGACAGATGTTGAATAGCGGTCTGCTGAATTACGGGAGTAATGGTTTCCTGTGATGCCTCAGGAAAAGTAATTGAAGGTTTGGCCGGAACAGGTTGCTGATAGTCTGGAAGCGGGGCAATTTGTTTTGTTTTGGTTTTTTTAGCCAATTTACGGATCATAACAATCAAGACTAAAATAAAGAGTATTCCTATGAGTAAACCAGCTCCG
>JANXXZ010000336.1 GCA_025350385.1 Bacteroidales bacterium | reverse complement strand
AGCCATGAAAAATTCAAATTTTAATTTCAGGTTTGCGATACTAGCTATCGTTTTAGCCACTTCTTTTACTTCCTGCAAAAAAGATGATACTACCGATGCTCCAAAGAATATAATTGAGGTAGCTAAGGCAGATAATCAATTTTCAATACTGGTTGCAGCTATTGAAAAAGCAGGACTCACTTCTACGCTCCAGGGAACCGGACCCTTTACAGTGTTTGCTCCCACGAACGATGCTTTCAACGCTTTATTCAGCCAGCTTAAAGTAAGCGGACTCGCCGATCTGAGCGCTGCAACACTTAAGCCAATCCTTCTAAACCATGTATTAAGTGGCAATGTAAAAGCTGCCAACATCAGTACAGGTTATTTCCCCACGCTGAACAGCAGTGCCCCTGGCCAGAACAATGTTAAGGTTTTTATTCAAAAAAGCGCTAATGTTACGGTTGATCAAAGCCAGGTCGTTACTGCCGATATAGTTGCATCAAACGGGGTGATTCATGTGGTTAATAAAGTTATATTACCTGCCAGTATAGTTGATCATGCATTAAATAATCCCGGCTTCAGTATCCTGGTGCAGGCTGTTGTAAAAGCCGGTTTGGTGGATGCTCTGAGTGGAACAGGCCCGTTTACTGTATTTGCTCCGACCAATGAAGCATTCAACAAGTTATTTGCAACTTTAGGAGTAACAGGTATTAATGATCTTACTGCTGAGCAACTCACACCAATTCTCCTGTATCATGTTGTATCAGGCAATATCCTATCCACCCAGATTGCTACCGGAAATGTTCCAACCCTTAAAAGCGGGAGCTCAATCAGTGTTGTAGCAGATGCAATGGGTGTTAAGCTTAATAATTCGGCTAAGGTAATAGTTACCGATGTTCAGGGTACCAATGGAGTAATTCATGCCATTGACACTGTGCTGATTCCATAATTGTCATCAGTTATCTTTTACAGGCCTGCCGGTTTTCCGGTGGGCTTTTTTTATGCTGTCAGGTAATGATCCTATGAGAAGATACTGGTTACCATGTAAATAAAATCGGGAAATAGGAGGCCTCTTAATCTTTGAACAATTCACCAGCTTTTACATTCAGCCTTTCTTCAATCGCAGCATCCGGCATTACTTTGGTTTTATAATCCATGAGGGTAGCGATGATGTTGGTAGGAAACATTTCAACAGCATTGTTGTAGCTTGTAACGGAGGCGTTGTAAACCCTGCGGGATTCGGCTATATGTTCTTCCAGTTCGCTCCAGGTCGATTGGAGCTGAATGAATCCCTGGTTAGCCTTCAGGTCAGGGTAGTTCTCGGCGGCAACCATGATGTTTCCTAATTTCCGGCTGAGGGTTGATTCCATTTTCAACCGTTCATTTTCACCGATACCTTCAGTCATAGCTTTCGACCGGAGTTCCGTAACATCGGTAAGAAGGCCGCGCTCAAAGCCCATGTATTCTTTCACAGTATCCACCAGATTAGGGATCAGGTCGTACCTCTTTTTCAGCAGCACATCGATGTAGCTGAAAGTTTTTGCCACATCATTTTTCCTGGCAATCAGGATGTTGTACATCCACATTAAGGCTACTAGAGCAGCAACAATAACCAGAATCGGAATCATAAGGCTTTATAATTAAGGGATGATAATAAACTTGTTTATGACATGCAAATATACGGCTGATCAGGGTTTGACAGAAATTAATATTGAAAATGAAAAATAATTTATCAATGAAGTACAACAGATTAAAATATGTCGTATGTTTGCAACATAATTCATAAATCATGACTTACCATCGCACCGAAGTTTTTGATGAGCAGTTCCGTGACCTGGCTAAAATAGCTAGAGTCCTTTCACATCCTGCCAGGCTCGCTATCCTCAAATACCTCGCTGATGTTAAAGCCTGTATTTCCGGTGATATTTCCAACGAGATACCCTTAAGCCGTACCACGGTTTCCCAGCACCTGCAGGTTCTGCGCGAAGCAGGATTCATCCAGGGACAAATTGATGGCGTCAAGATTAATTATTGCCTTAACCCTGTTGCTGTAAATGGATTTAAATTGCTGATTGAAAATTACTTAAATCAAATAAATTGTGATAATTGTTGTAAAGAATGAAACGCACCTCAAATTGTTCAGGAAAAGAGAATAACTTGAGCAGGAAGTCGGAAGTCAGAAGAATCGTCCACTAATGAAGATATCGAAATTGGTATTTTCGTCCCTCGTCCCTCGTCCCCCGTCCCCAGTCCCCTGTCCCCCGTCCCTTTGAAGTAAAACCAACAAATCAATAGTACTAATATGGAAGAAAAAAAGAAAATACTTGTCCTGTGTACTGGAAATTCCTGCCGTTCTCAAATGGCTGAAGCTTTCCTGAAATCGTTCGGAAATGAAATGGAAGTATTCTCAGCCGGTACCAAACCTGCGGGCGAAGTGCATCCGTTGGCTGTTAAGGTGATGGCTGAATGTGATATTGATATCAGCAGCAATACTCCCAAATTGGTCGACCAGTTTGTTGGAAAAGAATGGGACTATGTGATCACCGTATGCGGGGATGCTAATGCCGATTGTCCGGTTTTCAGCGGCAAGGTAGACCAGCGGATACATATCGGCTTCAGTGACCCTGCCAAAGCAACAGGGACTGAAGATGAAATCCTC
>JANXXZ010000334.1 GCA_025350385.1 Bacteroidales bacterium | reverse complement strand
GTCAAAGCCCTCAAATGAATCAACGATCTCATCAGCAAAGCGAACGAATCCGTAAATACCATAAATCGGATCATGAAACCGCTTACTAAAAAAGCGTATGCCCATCGAGAATGAAGTACTGTACATGACAGTAGTCATTTTGCTCGACTTTCGCGATATCATATCAAATAATTCTTTCATTATTTTCAATTCTATTCCTCAATAGTTGAAATTTCTTTCTTTACTGCATGCACAATTTGTTTATCTCTTCAATTTGCCTGTTTTATCAGCTTTTGCGATGAGTCCGGCGACAATCTGCCCGGAGATAAGCGCTGGTGGCACACCTGGTCCCGGCACTGTGAGTTGCCCGGTATAAAAAAGGTTGCTTATTTTTTTATGCTTCATCTTAGGTTTCAGAAATGCTGTCTGAAACAAAGTATTTGCCAGTCCGTAGGCATTTCCCTTGTATGCGTTGTAATCATTTTCAAAATCGCGGTGGGCGTAGCTCTTTTTGTAAACCACATGATCACGGATATCCTGCCCTGTTAGCTTAAGAAAACGGTCCAGGATGATCCGGTAATAGTGTTCTCTCAGTTCTTCCGTGTCCTCCAGACCGGGAGCAACAGGAATCAGGACAAAAAGATTCTCCATTCCTTCAGGAGCAACAGAATCATCCGTTTTGGAAGTACAGCTGAAGTAAAGAGAAGGTTTTTCAGGCCATGCAGGATTATCATAAATGTTGGCAGCATGTGCTCCGAGATCTTCATCAAAAAACAAGATGTGATGTTCAATACCCTCAAGTTTCTTATCAATTCCGAGGAAAAAGATGAGTGATGAAGGCGAAAGCACGCGGGAATTCCAATACTCAGGAGAATAAGTACGGTATTTCATTGGCAGTAAATGCTGTTCCACATGCTGATAATCGGCCGAAGCTACTACGACATCCGAAAGATAGTGTTTTCCGGCGGCAATCACTCCTGTGATCTTACGTTCTGTGACTTCAACGGATTCAACTGGGCTGTTATAAAAAATCTCAACACCTAGTGATTTGCACAGGGATACCATTCCCTCAACCACCTTATACATTCCACCCATGGGATACCACGTTCCGAGTTTCATATCGCCATAATTCATGAGGCTGTAAAGAGCCGGAGTATTTTTTGCGGTTCCGCCAAGAAAAAGGATGGGAAATTCAAGCATCTGCCTCAGCCGGGGACTTTTAAAATAATTTTTAAGATGCTTATCGAACGAGCGGAACATATGCAACCGCAAAGCAGAAGCCAATAATTTTGGATGAAAATACTCCAGGAATGATAAGCTGGGTTTGTAAACAAACTCATTCATTGAAACCCGGTATTTGTATTCAGCTTCATCGAGAAACCGTTTGAGTTTATCCCCACTGCCCTGTTCAGTATCTTCGAAAATTTTGATTATCCCGTCGAAGGCTGCAGGAACTTCCACCGAATCGCCTTTCCCGAAATAGAACTTATAGGAAGGATCGAGCCTTTTGAGTTGGTAATAATCGGATGGTTTTTTAGCAAAAAGCGCAAAGAATTTCTCAAATACATCAGGCATCCAATACCAGCTGGGACCCATATCAAATGTAAATCCCTTTTCCCTGAATACGCGTGCACGCCCTCCGGCCATTTCATTTTTTTCAATAATTCTCACATTGTAACCATCTTTTGCCAGCACAGCAGCGGCTGCAAGACCGGAAAATCCGGCGCCAATAACGATAACACTCTTTTTTTTACCAGGTAACATTCTTTTCGATTAATGATCTCTTAATAAAACATCGGAACGGGAGTTTTGTTTAAGTAAAGATCGATTTAATTAAACATAGAATATTTTTAACTCAGCTAACAAGAAATAACTACTTTTGCACTGGAAAACACTGCATTATATACTTCGTAAAAAAAATTAAATAAAACTTTTTTCTTTACCCTAAAAGTACTAATTTTGCAGCCCGAATTTTGAAATCTAAGCTCATTAATAGTCATACACATATGTATTTAACGCCTGAAATCAAGAAGGAACTTTTTAAGGAAAATGGCGCATCGGATTCCGATACCGGTTCAGCCGAAGGACAGATAGCGCTTTTTACCTTTCGCATCAAGCACCTTACCGAACACCTGAAAGTCAACAAGAAAGACCTTGCAACCATGCGTTCGCTCGTGAGGCTTGTTGGAAAACGCCGTAAACTTCTTGATTATCTGAAGAAAAAGGAGATTGTTCGTTACCGTGCAATCATCAGTAAACTGAGCTTACGTAAATAACGATTTTGAAGAAACACTTTATACACAAGAAAAGGCAATTTTCCAATTGCCTTTTTTTGTATTGATTAAAACAGGGATTTTGTTTTGTTGTGTTGTCATCAAACTCCCCATGTATCCGTAAACAACACTATATGTATCATTAATGAAAGAAAGAGGTACTTATTTATGGAAGGAATTGTAAAAACCTTCGACATTGGCGATGGCCGCGTAGTTTCTATCGAAACCGGCAAACTCGCAAAACAGGCTGATGGCGCCTGCGTTGTCCGTATGGGCGACACTATGCTCCTGGCTACTGTGGTTGCTAAAAAAGATGCAGCCGAAAATGTTGATTTCATGCCATTGTCCGTTGACTACAGGGAAAAATACGCCGCTGCAGGCCGTTTCCCCGGGGGATTCTTCAAAAGGGAAGCCCGTCCTTCGGACCACGAAGTTTTAATATCGCGACTGGTGGACCGTGCATTGCGACCGCTTTTTCCTGATGATTTTCACGCTGAAGTCCAGGTGATGATCACGCTTATTTCTGCCGATGCTCAGGTTTTACCTGATGCACTGGCCTGCCTTGCCGCTTCAAGCGCTATGGCTGTAAGCAACATTCCCTTCACGGGACCTATCTCCGAGGTGCGTGTTGCACGTATCAATGGTAAATTCGTAGTAAATCCCTCCACCAGCGAAATCGCTGCCGGCGATATTGATATTATTGTAGCCGCTTCAATTGACAACATAGTTATGGTTGAAGGCGAAATGAAAGAAGTTTCGGAAGCTGATATGATTGAAGCAATCGATTTCGGTCACAAACATATTATTATTCAATGCCAGGCCCAGATTGAATTGGCAGCCATGGTTGCACAAGCCAATCCAAAACGCGAATACTGCCATGAACATCATGACGAAGAATTACGTGCAGCAGTCCGTAGTTTTACCTATGAAAAAATCCTCAAAGTAGCTAAATCGGGACAGCCTAAACATGCCCGGAGCGAAGCATTTGAAGAAATAAAGCAGGAATTCATCGCTAGTTTATCTGAAGAAGATCAGAAAGCAAAAGCAGCGCTTATCAGTCGTTACTACCACGATACAGAGAAAGAAGCCATGCGTAACATGGTGCTGGATGAGCGCCGCCGTCTCGACGGACGCAAGCTTGACGAAATCCGCCC
>JANXXZ010000325.1 GCA_025350385.1 Bacteroidales bacterium | reverse complement strand
ACAAAAACCATCCACACGACCTGTATAGAGGATATCCATGGCATCGATTATCATGGAAGAGTCAGTGGCATTTTTACCTGTGGTATAATTGTACTGATGAATGGGGGTTATAGCATTTTCGAGCAAGACTGATTTCCAACCGGCAACAGTAGGTTTTGTCCAGTCGGCATATATCCTTTTGAAAGTGGGAGTGCCATACTTGGCAATTTCTTCCAGCATTCCTTTGATATTTGAGTAGGGGACGTTGTCGGCGTCAATCAGCACGGCAAGTCGGAGGTCTTTAATTGTATCCATTATAAGCCACCTTCGATAACTTGATTTGCCTTCGTTGAATTGGTTCAGGAGGGTTTGCTTTCGGGGTGGGATTCTCAAAGGTAATATAATTCATTGGTTGAAGAAAGGAATTCGTGACATAAAAGAAAAGGCTGCCCCTTTAAACGGGACGGCCTCTCAACTATTTATAAAGGTTTGTTGATCTATCTTAGTTAGTGATCAGTAATTTCTGCAGCAGTGTTTTTTTACCTGGGCATACTGCCTTCAGTAAGTACATACCAGCTGGAATATTATTATTGAAAGTAATTATTTCATTTGATACAGCGTTGAGATTCATCACCTTTTGCCCGCTCATAGCTGTGAGGCTTAACCGGTAGATACAACGTTCCTCCAAACCCATAAGTCTCAGTGATGAACCCTTTTTTACCGGGTTGGTCACAAGGACTGATTGAACAGGAATCTCACCTATTCCAAAAACTTCATGTTGTGAATAATAGGTTATTTCTTCTGATTGGTTGCGCCAGTCGTTCAGGTGGGCTTGCCAGGATTTTACCAGGTAATCCGTTAAGTCGTTGTTCGTGTATGTAAATTTGTTTTGATATGCATTGACCCATTGTGTTCCGTCCCAGATTGTTTCCGTATCAGTATCTTTAAGTCCTGTGCCAATATAAGTGAATGTATGTTTCCGGAAGTTAAACCATGCAGATCCTGTAGGGTCATATCTTTCAGTCAGAATCTCTGTATTGTTTGCACCAACAAAGGTATAAGTATCCCGTGAATAGTTGTCCCAGGTCAGAGAAGTTGAATTCCATATCTCAAGTAAAGTAGATGAAAGATTTCCCCCTGCATAGGCATTTGTATAGCGGCTGCTGTTATCCCAGGCTTTCAGGTTATGGTTCCACGACTGGATTAATGTTGTTATGACCTGTTTGCTTGCGTTATAGACAAAAGCATACTTGACTGAATATACCCAAATGCTGTCGCCTTCCCAGGTATTAATAATATAACCGGTAAGCACATTTAGCGTATCGTAGTAGTAGTCATATCTCCAGGTGTTTTTCCAATCAGATACCAGGTTGCCCCACTGCTTTGAAACAGTCTTGGATAGTTGCGACCCGGTGTATAAATAGGTTTGTTGTGAAAAATTTTGCCAGTTTAATCCTGATTTATCGATTGATTTCTTAGTGGATTCAAGGATCTGCCCTCCTGAATCATACACATAAAAAGTGCGTTTATCCAGCTTGAAAGCTGCTGAAACCGTATCCCAGCTGCTTGCATGAAGTGAATCGGCAAGTGAAGCAAAAGCAGCAGGACTTTTTGACGGGTTATCAAATACTCCTGTTAAAGGAAGTAAAGGCGAAATTTCCGGATTGTACATCAATTGGCCGGAGAGTAAAGAGTTATTATTTATCGGGTTGGTCTGCGATTGGACACTGAGCGTAAAACAAATCGCTACAATGCAGGCTGAAAGTATTTTACTTTTCATGGCTGGAAAGAGTTTGTAAGAGGGTTTATGAGAAGAGAATTGCAGGGTAAAGTATTGGAAATTGTCTGTTGGCAAAGTTACGATGAATTATTGCTGTAAGTGAACTTTACTATAATAAAACATATGATTACTATGAACATATTTTTTTATTTACACATTAATATTACTGGTGATTTTTCATTTTCGTTCAAATGCTTTGATTGCCAATATTATAAGCCGGGTATTATATTACCTGAGAGATCATTGCACAACCCGTTGAGTCAACAACGAGAACGGCATTATTTTCCAGGTAATTCAGATTATGATTGTTGTACCTGATGCCTAAACTTCGCCTGGAATGTGCAATGAGAGGTTAATGAAGGGTTAATTTGGGTTAAAGAAACGTTAAAGTTTTTTATTGAGAAACAGCTTTTCATACATTTGACTCATGAACAGGAAATTTGTCGTTGGTCTTGTGGCTCTGATGGGGGGTGCACTCGTGTGCATCATTCTGATCCAGTTGTTTTGGATTCAGCATGCTTACCGTGAAAACGAAAAGCGATTCAGCACTTCCGTGAATGAAGCTCTTGACAGGGTTGCCAGCCGCCTTGAAGAACAGGAAAATTATTCGCTGCTTTCGAAAGATATTGATATCAATATTTCAGGCCCGCCCGAAATCTCTCAGCCAGGGAAAAGAAGGAAAGAAGAATTCACTATTATTTATAATGATGACTCATTAAGGAGAATCCCCGGGCACAGCGTCCCGACCCATATTCAAAAGATAGGTCATCGGGAAGGAAAGATAGCCGGATAAGGGTGATTGTAAGAGACTCATTTCCTGATATTGATATTCAGCCTCCCGATATCAATGAAAAAGAACTGGATTCACTCCTGGTTCACCTGCCACCTGTCCGATGGATAGATGGATCAAAGAAAAGGGTTAAGGGAATAATGAATGTATTCAACCAGATGGTCATTGAAGCCTCAAATGAAAATCTACCCATTGAGAAACGCCTGGATGAAAGACTGCTTCGTGATGAAATGCTGAAATTCTTTGCCAATAAAGGGATTGATCTGCCTTTTGAATACGCGGTGGTGCAAGCTGAAAACGATTCGTTATCACCAGTACATTCAACTGGTTTCCAAAAAGAATTTACTCTAACCCCTTTCAAGGTATCCTTATTCCCCAATAACTTTAACCTAAAACTGTACAACTTAATTGTCTATTTCCCTGGCCGGAAAGCCTTCATTTATAAATCTTTCGGGTGGCTGATGTTCTCTTCTGTATTGTTTACACTCATCATCATCCTGGCGTTTGCACTCACAGTAAATCTTCTCCTGAAACAGAAAAAACTGGCGGATATCAAATCGGATTTCATCAATAACCTTACCCACGAGTTAAAGACACCTATCGCGACCATCTCTGTTGCTATCGATTCTATCGAAAACCCGAAGGTGATCGGTCATCCCGATAAAATCCTGCCTATTACCAATATCATCAGGCAGGAAAACAAGCGGATGAATGACCATGTGGAGCAGGTGCTGAAAATGGCCTTGCTTGATAACGGAAAATTGTCGCTGGTGAAGGAACTGCTGGATATTGAATCGCTCCTTCAACGCGCCGTTGAGGCAGTGAGTCTGCAGGTTGCACAAAGAGGCGGGCATTTATTATCGGATATGAAAGCTTGTGGCCAGCTGGTGGAAGGCGACGAAATGCACCTCTATAATGTATTTCTCAATCTCCTGGATAATGCCAATAAATACAGTCCCCATGCGCCTGAGATAAGGGTTGAAACTTCCCTTAAGGGGGAAATGGTCTGCATTGCAGTTCAGGATAAAGGGATCGGGATGAGTAAAGAAGCTCAGAAAAAAATCTTTGAACGTTTTTATCGGATCCCTACCGGCAACATTCATAATGTAAAGGGATTCGGACTGGGTTTGAGCTACGCGAAAGCAATCATTGAAGCTCATTCAGGTACAATTGAAGTTGCACAGAGCGAACCCGGCAGAGGCAGTTGTCTGGAAGTTAAATTACCCGTAATTTCACATCCAGAGCAATTGTAAAATTTTTTTTAATAAATATGAAAGCAGCCAGGAACAGGATTTTATTAGTTGAGGACGATGTTAATTTCGGTTCCATCCTGAAATCATATCTGGAGCTTCATGAATTTGAAGTGACACTCAGGCAGGACGGACTACAGGGCCTTGCCACATATAAAAACAGGCCTTTTGATCTGTGTGTGCTGGATGTGATGATACCCGAAATGGATGGGTTTACCCTTGCTGCGTCAATCCGGGAAACCGGAAGTGTGGTGCCGTTTATCTTTCTCACTGCAAAGACCCTGAATGAGGATCAACTGAAAGGGTTTAAACTCGGCGCCGATGATTATATCACCAAACCGTTCGATACGGAGGTCCTTTTATATAAAATCAGGGCGATCCTTCGACGTGGAAATCCGGCAGGAGACGAATCGCAACAGGCAGAATTTGAGTTCGCGAATATGGTTTTTAACCATCGTCTCCGCAAACTCAAAACTCCGGTGACCGAGTATTCTCTCACAGGGAAAGAGAATGACCTGTTGAGGATGCTTTGTCTTTCGCAGGATTATTTCCTGCATCGTAAGGAGGCTTTGCTGAAAATATGGGGAGAAGAAAATTATTTTACCGCCCGCAGCATGGACGTTTACATAGCCAAACTCCGGAAATACCTTAAGGATGACCCGGGAATCGAAATTCAGAATATACATGGGGATGGCTACAGGTTGATTGTGAAAGATTCCTGAGCAAAGGAGGTAGGAGGGGTGTAACTCCTGAAAGGAGCGAAACGAAACCTCTTGCCCTGTCAATATTCTGCAGATCACCTCTGTGTTTCTTCATGCTCTCCGTGCCTCCATGGTTCCTTTTTCTTGAAACCACCGAGTCACAGAGGTCACAGAGAGTCATTGAGCAAAGTTGACAAGAAACACATGTGACAAAGAAAGCCGTCCTGGAAAGAACGGCTTTTTTATCGGGTGTTAACTTATCATTTCAGTCCCCGGCGCTCGATGAGGGGTTGGACATCAGGTTCCTTGCCTCCCGTAAACTGGCGGTAAAGTTTCATGGCATCATCAGTCCCGCCACGTTCCAGGATGTTTATGCGGAAACTGTCAGCAGTGGCTTTATCAAAAATGCCATTCTTTTTAAAATAGCTGAATGCGTCGGCATCAAGCACTTCGGCCCAGATATAGGCGTAATATCCTGCTGAGTAACCTCCGGCAAAAATATGCTGGAAAAATGTACTCCGGTAACGTGGCGGTATGGCATTGATTAAGCCAAGCTTGTCCATTTCGGCCTTTTCAAATTCCTGGGTATTGATGGAATTCGGGAATGGGAGCGTATGGAAATCCATATCAAGCAGGGCTGCTGCGAGGTATTCGGTAGTTGCAAAACCCTGGTTGAATTTTTCGGCACTTTTCATTTTATTCAGCAGGACATCGGGAATAACCTGCCCCGTTTTATAATGTTTTGCATAAACTTTAAGCACTTCCGGCTCACCGGCCCAGTTCTCGCAGATTTGTGAAGGCAGTTCCACAAAATCGCGTGAAACAGAGGTCCCCGAAAGGCTTGCATAAGTGCATTTTGTGAGCATCCCGTGGAGGGCATGACCAAATTCATGGAAGAAGGTTGTTACTTCGTCCCAGTTCAAAAGTGTGGGTTGACCTAACGAGGGAGCAGGGAAATTGAAGTTTATGGAAATAACAGGGCGAATGTCAATGCCGTTCAGTTTCTTCTGATCACGGTAATTGTTCATCCATGCGCCCGCGCGTTTCGAGGGACCTGCATAATAATCAATATAAAGTATGCAGGCCAGATTGCCGTCAGCCTCCAGTACTTCCCAGGTTTCCACATCCTGCTTGTATACGGGAAGGTCGGTTCGTTTGTTGAATTTTAGTCCGAACAGGCGGTTGGCCGTATAAAATACCCCTTTCCTGACACTATCCACCTGGAAATAGGGTTTCATATCCTCTTCTTTCAGGTTGTATTTCGCCATCCTTACTTTTTCGGAATAATACCACCAATCCCACGGCTGTACCTTGAAATTGCCACCTTCCTTTTTTATCATGGACTGCATATCAGCTTGTTCCCGCTTGGCCATATCAAGTGCCGGCGTCCATAACTGGTTAAGCAGTTTATATACATTTTCCGGTGTCTTGGCCATGTTATCGTCCAGTACATAGGCAGCATAATTGGGAAATCCCATAATACTTGCACGTTCGGCCCTTAGGGAGGCGATTTCAGAGATGATCGGGTTATTGTCGTATTTTCCGCCATTACAACGGTTCAGGTAATATTCGTACAACTGGCGGCGCAGTATGCGGTTGTCGGCATACTGGATAAAAGGGATTACGCTGGTTTTGCTCAACCCTACTATCCACTTGTTGTCCAGTCCTTTGGCTTTGGCTGCATCGGATGCTGAACGGATGAAATATTCAGGAAGACCAATCAGGTCCCCGGCATTGTCAATAGTCATATAGTATCCATTGGTGGCTTTGAGCACGTTTTCGCCGAACTGCACGGTAAGGGTTGAAAGCCGGGAATTAATATCACGGATGCGTGCTTTCTTATCTTCAGGAAGCAATGCGCCGTTTCGGACGAAACGTTTGTAGGTTTCTTCCAGCAACTTGCCTTGTTCCTGGTTAAGTTTTAACGTTGTCCTTTTATCGTAAACCGTTTTCACCCGCTGAAACAGCTTATCGTTCATGTAAATCCCGTCGTAATGCTGGGAGAGCAAAGGCGAAGACCACTTATCCACTTCCTGCAGTTCGGGAGAGGTATTGGAAGAAGTTAAAGCGCTCATTATGGTGTTTGCCCGCGAAAGCATCTGACCTGAATTTTCAATTGCTTCAATCGTGTTGGCGAAACTGGCCGGTTGTTTATTGGAAATTATCGTTGTGATCTCGTTTGCCTGTAGTTTGATGCCTTCCTCAATGGCAGGCCTGAAATGCTCTGTTTTTATTTTGTTGAAAGGAGGGACGCCAAGAGGGGTGCTCCATTGTTTTTCCAGGAAAGGATTTTGAGCCATAGCTGTGGAGATCATAAGCAATAATGCAATAACCAGGGGGTTGCTTCTCATACGGTTTCTTTGTTTGATTTGTGGGTAAAAATAGTCCTATTTACTGACATGGGAAAGCGAAAGAGAAGAATGAATATCGAATGATGAATATCGAATTTCGATTTAATAATGAGCTATCACTTTTGCATTCAGCATTCGTTAATCGTTATTCTACTTTCTTTCTATTCCTGAACTTTATCGCAACTTTAGGTCGATTGAATATGGAATGATGATCAAGGAATTTCAATTTAAGAAGGAAGCGGGAATTCGGATTTTATTTCCTTTATTAATGCATCTGTTTTGACTTTCGCATTGTCCATAGATAATAGTCTTCCACTTTAGTCCGGGCCCAGGGCGTGGCGCGAAGAAATTTCAGGCTTGATTTGATGCTGGGATTTTCAGTAAAACATTTGATATTAATCTGTTGCCCCAGTTTTTCCCATCCATAATGCTCCACCAGGGCATTCAGGATCATTTCCAGGGTGAGGCCGTGAAGTGGGTTGTTTTGCTGTTTCTCGATCATAGGTTAATAAATTTTCCGGAATGATTCTGGCAGGATTTGAGTCCGGATAAGCAATACCTTATTCACGCAAATCCGTTGAAGACTGGCATCAAATGGAAATGCAAATTAAGAACAAATTTCAGGACAAATGAGCAGGGTTTGGTAAGATGGCTGAAATTTAAAAGGCATGGCTAATCTCTTTTCACGAATAACGAATGATTTCGATCCCGGATGGAATGTTGAATTATTAATCTCTCAAAGACCGGTTTTGAGGATACTCCTGCTATTACTAACGTGATCATACTTCATATAAATTGCTGTAAGCTCACTGATCCGGATTTTTTCAGGAAAATACATGTCAATCCACTTTGCCGGTCCTTCAGGTTTACCAGTATTCCTGTTTACAGGCTGCAGATAGATCCCTTTTTTGTTCCTGTATATGCCATATACCTGTTTTTTCTGTTCATCCAGAATATATTTCTTAAGGAAATCACGGTTGTTGAATTCAATATTGCATTGTCCTGACAGTTCTCCCTTGTCATTGTAAATGAAAATCCTGTTTATTGTATTGTCAAACACAAAAATGGAATCATTCATACAGATTGATTCAACACTGACAGGTTTTGACATTATTCTGGCAGCGAATTGAATGGGCGCCCTCCGCTGGATATGCTGCCGGTCAAGGGAAGCATTTGAGGTGGAATTCTTGTCAGAATAACTTAAAGGGAAACCGAGTCCCGCATGAAAAGGCTCTTTACCTGAAAGGTCTTGTATATACTGATTAGCAAGGCGATCCGATTGCTCATATATCTTGATCCTTCCTGCAGAAGTTGCAATCCAGATTGACACTGATTGATTATTGTTTTCAAACATTCGCATCACGATTCCCCCGGATATACGGCCGATACAGGGATCCATGATTGAGCGAAACTTCCCCTTGTAAACGCCAGGTAAAAGTTGACAAATCTTTTTGTCAAGGATCAGCTGGTAAAGAGTATCATCCGATTGAAGATATAAATTAGACAGGAAATCTTTTCTTAGTTTATTACAGAACCGCATATAATCTGGTAGCATGCAGCGCCAGAATGGCTTGCCCGAGGTATCGGCCAGTACCAGGAACCTGTACTTTCCTTTAATTTCCAGTTTGAGAATATTTCCTTGAACCACATCGAAATCAAGGAGATATCGGAAACTCCTGTCACGTTTTTCGGTAATTGTGACTTGTTTTAAAGGGATATACTTTTGTGCGAGTTGAACGGTAAACAAGCGGGAGATCATATGGAAATGTTCAACCAGGACTGCAATTTGCCTGGTTTCATACCCCATATAACTGAACAGGAGGCTGTCGCCCGGTTTGCAACGAATTGAAAATTCTCCACGGATATTAGTGGAAGTTCCTATTGTAAAATTTCCAGCCAACCGGATATTTACTCCGCTCAACGGGGCACCTTTTTCGTCAATCACCTGTCCTTTCAGAAGTTGCACCTGTCCCGCAACTCTGAAAGATGCCAGCAGCAACAATATGATTAGGCTCGTTTTCATCCGGGAATCCTGCTGAGTGCTGTTATTCAGGCAAGTATACAGAATAAAGAATTGAAATGCAGGAAAATTCTATGAAAGTGGATAAACAATCGATCATAAGGGCGCGATAGGTGGTGAATGTCAGGTTCCTGTTTCCATATTAAAAGTGAAAGGTCTGAAAC
>JANXXZ010000299.1 GCA_025350385.1 Bacteroidales bacterium | reverse complement strand
TAGCCCTCATGTGCACTTCCGGCCCGGCAAATGACCATTGGGAGGATGCTGTACTTTTGTTGTTTTTACCTCGCAGAGATTGAATTTCATCCTGAAGTTTGATCCTGGCTGGTGCTGAAAGTGGTGTAATAAATCCTTCTTCGTTGATCACCCTGCTTAATGCTGTCCTCCACCGCATATAATATCGCGTATATGAGTTCTCAATGAACGGTTTAAGCCTGTAATATGCCTGATAAGCGCTGTCGACCCTGTAAATATTGGGATTATCGGCATACATCAGTTTTACCCATCCTGGCAAAGCAGGATCATCCGGGTTAATCTTCGGTTCCATGAACTGGGCATTGGACTGAAGATAAAATGCTACACAAATAAGCAACAGGAAAAATCGAAAAAGTTTCATGTCAGGAGAGTAAAAACAACCCGAACAAAGGTAACAAATGCTGGTATTGGATATCCGGGTTGCTAAGAACTTTTAGCGGATTCCAGGAGAACGTTTTATCTTGGTAGAATGATCAATGCAAGACATTAAAACTTACTAACATACTGCCAGGCTGGTCAAATCCAGTTTGCGGAAAGCGGATTTTGTGCTTCTTTTTTTATTAAGCATAGGATTTTATAATACATGTAGCATAAAATTGCGAAAATGCTTTATCTGTTATATAAGACTAAACTCCCTTAAAAAGTGCTATATTAGCTTAACCATATTATTAAAGGTATATGAAAAAAACAATATTCAACATTTTGTTTATCATCGTTTTGAGTGCGCTGTTTCTTCAACCCGTTTCGGCACAACTGAAAACAAATGCCCAAAAAGCCGATTCTGTTTTGAATCTGATGACCCTCGATGAAAAAATCGGACAAATCAACCAGTACAATGATGACTGGACCGCTACGGGACCGGTTACATTGGATCCGGATAAGGTAACACAGGTTCAGAAAGGTGAAATCGGGTCATTACTTAACTGCGTAGGAACAGAACGTACCAGGCACTGGCAGTTAATCGCAATGCAGTCCCGCTTAAAAATTCCGTTGCTTTTCGGACAGGATGTGGTTCATGGTTATAAAACTACCTTCCCTGTTCCATTGGCTGAATCCTGCAGCTGGGACATGGAAGCGATTGAATTATCGGCAAGAATTGCGGCAACGGAAGCAAGCGCCGGGGGAATTCACTGGACCTTTGCACCCATGGTCGATATAGCCCGCGATCCCCGTTGGGGCAGGGTAATGGAAGGTGCAGGCGAAGATCCTTACCTGGCTTCAAAGATCGCGTATGCCAGGGTTAAAGGATTCCAGGGTGAAAAGCCTGGTGAAATAAACTCGGTAATGGCCTGTGCCAAGCATTTTGCCGCATATGGCGCAGCAATCGGGGGCAGGGATTATAATTCGGTGGACATGAGCGACAGGCTTCTCTGGGAAACCTATCTGCCTCCTTTCAAGGCTGCCGTTGATGCCGGCGTAGCTACCTTTATGAATTCATTTAACGATATTAACGGTGTTCCATCAACCGGGAATAAATACCTGCAACGCGACATCCTCAAAGGTAAATGGGGATTCAGAGGTTTCGTTGTCAGTGATTGGGGTTCGGTAGGGGAGATGATAAACCACGGTAATGTGAAAAACGAATATGAAGCAGCGCTTTGTGCCATCACAGCCGGCTGCGATATGGATATGGAAAGCCGGTGCTATAAAAACAACCTGGCCCAACTGGTAAAAGACGTTAAAGTGCCGGTTGCTCTTATTGATGATGCCGTTAAAAGAATCCTGAGGAAGAAATTTGAACTTGGGTTGTTTGATGACCCTTTTAAATATTGCAACCCGAAAAGGGAACAGAAAGAATTAAACAACCCGGAACACCCTATAATCGCCAGGGACATAGCCCGAAAAAGCATTGTGTTGCTGAAAAACCAGGATCAGCTTCTGCCTTTATCGAAGAATATAAAAACAATTGCATTTATCGGCCCGTTGGTAAAAGCAGTAAAACAAAACAAGGGATTCTGGGACGTTGAGTTACCTGGGCTGGATTCCAATTTTATCGTTTCACAATGGGAGGGACTTAAAAATAAAGTCGGGAACAGAACCAGGCTTTTATATGCCAAAGGTTGCGAAATAGAAGGGGAAAATAAAGATGGCTTTGCTGATGCAGTTGATATTGCGAAACAGGCAGATATAGTTATACTGAGCATAGGCGAAAGGCGCGATATGACAGGCGAAGCCAAAAGCCGCTCTGATATCGGCATCCCGGGTGTGCAGGAAGAGCTGTTAAAAGTGCTGTTGACCACAGGCAAATCGGTAGTCGTACTCATCAATGCAGGCCGCCCCCTGGTTTTCAATTACACTGCTGATCATGCGCAGGCTGTTTTGTATACATGGTGGTTAGGCAGTGAAGCAGGTAATGCCATTGCCGATGTGCTGTTCGGCGATTACAACCCTTCAGCCAAGCTTTCAATCACTTTCCCGCTGAGTGTCGGACAGATACCGATTTATTACAGCCATTTCAACACCGGTCGTCCTGCTGTGAGCGACAGTAACCGTTTTTACAACAGCTCATATACTGATATATCTATCTGGCCAAAGTTCGAATTCGGGTATGGTTTGAGTTATACTACTTTCCGGTACAGCAATTTACAGCTGAGTAAGAGGAAAATGAAATCTGACGACCGGGTTGAAGTTTCGGTAACCATTACGAATACAGGTCACTATGACGGCGAAGAAATCGTTCAGCTCTATCTCCGCGACCTTGTAGGCTCTATCGCACGACCCGTGGAAGAGTTAAAAGACTTCAGAAAAATTAAGCTGAAAGCTGGTGAATCTCAACAGGTTAAATTCCTGATCGACAAGGAAAAACTTTCATTCTACAACCAGCAACTCCAATGGGTCGCCGAGCCGGGTGAATTTGATGTGATGATCGGCGCCTCTTCCAGAGATATCCGGCTGAAAGACCGTTTTGAACTGGTTGAATAAATATTCTTCTTAGTTTAGATCAGATATGTATCAACATATGGCCAATTGATTTATTGAGATGGAAAACTAGCTGAAAGCCCTCACCAGTGAACCGGATTCAGCTAAAATGGTTTTGTCCGGAAGTGGTTTACGGACAGTATTAAGCAGATCATTGAATTGAATAAGCTCCTGTTGAGTGTATCATAAGGCTCAGCTGTTCTAAACCAACTGTATCTAAAAGCATTAGACATGAACCGAAAGTTAATCCTGACCATCCTGCTCTTTCTTTCCTGCCGGTTTTTCCTGAGTGCGCAGGGAATCGCCAGACCCATTGAACCATCATACTTCAAACTGACAACATCCAATGGTTTGATTGTGGCGGTATACAATGCCAAGGAAAACAGGATCGACAACGTTTATCCTCATATTTTCGCCAATTGTGATTCAGGACTTTATGTTTACCCTTTTACAGGTAATATCAGACTGAACACTATTGAACAACCAACTAAAACAAGTTACCTGCAAAACACGCATGTAATCACTGTCAGCTACCCAGGTTTTACGGTAAATTATTTTGCCTCATTCACACAGAATGATAAGATCTTCTATATTGTGGCCAGGGGTGAAAAGCAAAATATAGAAAACCTGTCCCTGATTGCCGAGACCGTTAAAGGGAAAGCGGTTAGCGGTATTACACTGCTTGAGAATCACCTGCAGGATCTTCCCATTCATATTGCAGGTAACATCCTTTCTGGCAGTGTAATGCGTGCCTGTGGCAACCATGTTTATGAAAAGTACTTTCTATATTCCTTCACCGATTCCCTGCATAAGGATACATCCATTGTCAGCAATGCGATAGCCCGGCTGGCTAAATCGAAGGAGTCATTGCTCGATGCTGAAGTAAACTACATGCGTAAATTGTATACAACCTGCACCTTTCCTAAAAACCTGACCCTAAAAGAAAAGAACCTGGTTGAGCAATCCATAGCGATCCTCAAGATGGCACAGGTGTCAGATTTTGAAATTTTTCCTGATTCCCACGGGCAGATCCTGGCATCCATTCGTCCCGGCTTATGGCATATCGCCTGGGTAAGGGATGGAAGTTATGCCATCCAGGCAATGACTCGGCTAGGGATGTTTTCAGAGGCAAAGAAAGGCCTTGAATTTATGCTGAAAGCCCCTTCGGGCCATTATAAACACTATGTGTATAAAGATGGGAAAGATTATGGCCCCGGTGTTGATTACCAGGTTTCATTAACCCGGTATTATGGCAACGGCAGGGAGGAATGCGACGCCAACGATGCCGGTCCGAACCTTGAATACGATGATTTCGGATTATTTATGATTGCATTCTGCGATTATGTAAGCCGGAGCCACGACAGCGAATTCTACAAAAAGTGGAATACCGTGATGTGTTTAAAAGTTGCGGATGCCACGGTTCATTGCATTGATACCAATTCACTGATCAAAGCAGATTCCGGTCCCTGGGAACACCACCTTGACATGCCAAAACAATATACTTTTACCTCGGGGGTTTGTGCCAGAGGATTGGAACTGTTTGGCAGACTTCAGAAACAATTCCATTTTCCGTACAAACAATACCAGGTTGCCGCTGAATCGCTGAAACAGGGGATTCTAAAACACATGCTTTGCGATAACGCCTATATCAAGGGGAATGCAAACGACCAGCATAAGACGGATCGCGAATATTATGATTCGGGTGTCTATGAAATTTTTGCCAATGGGTTGATTCAGGATAAAAACCTGTTTTTATCGCATATGAAAGAATTTGATAAAGTGCTCAGAATTCAAGGAAAAAGGCCCGGCTATATCCGCCTCAGCAGCGCCGATCCCTACGAAAACCAGGAATGGGTATTCATCAATTTACGCATCGCAAATGCCTGGCTCCTATTCGGCGGGAAGCAGGAAGCTTCAAGGTTGCTTGATTTTGTTACTGAACAGGCTGCTGTGAATTATAATACCGTACCGGAAATGTACAGCAATAAACTCCAGATGGATAAAGTAACTGCTGATTTCCTGCCTAACAACATCTGGTGCAATTGCATCAGGGATAAAGATGACCAGTATATCGGGACTGTTCCCATGGTTGGCTATGGCTCCGCAGCATATATCCTTACTTTGTATTCCTTGTATAATGAATAAAATAGTTTACCCTGATTACCAGACCCTGTCAGTTGAAACTGCCCGGTTGATTGCACAGGTAGTTGAAAATAAGCCTGATGCCATGCTTTGTTTCCCGGCGGGTGAAACATCCCTTGGAACATTTGCGGAACTGGTTAACATGCATGAAACAGGCAAAGTCAGTTTCGAGCGGTGTAAAATTGTCGGCCTGGACGAGTGGGTGCAACTGGGTGTAATGCAAAAGGAAAACTGCTATCATTTCTTAAAAAAGCATCTTTTCGATCTAATTGGGACCACTCCCGGTAACTTCTGCTTCTTTAACGGGGAAGCCCCTGACCTGGAGAATGAATGTTCCAGGACCGATGAGTTTATTAAAACCAATGGAGGTATTGACCTTATGCTACTGGGTGTTGGAATGAACGGACATATCGGTCTGAATGAACCCGGTGCCCCGATGGACACCTATTCCCATATTGTTGAATTGGATGATGTTACAAGAATTGTAGGTCAGAAATATTTTACAAAAAAAACGGGCCTCAGTAGGGGTATCACCTTGGGTATGAATCATATTATGGAAGCTGGAACAGTAATATTACAGTTAAGCGGACAAAAAAAATCTCCCCTTGTCCGGCGCCTGCTCGAAACGGAATTGAGCCGCGAATTCCCGGCATCAATGGTTAAACAACATCCGAACGCTTATTTACTGTTGGATATTGAGGCGGCTCAATACTGATGAATTGAAAAAGGTATTTTGTAGAAAAAAAACTTTGTATCTGAGTAAGATGCCAGGTTTAACTGTATTAGAAGGTGCCCGGAGCCCGGCTATATTTTAAGTTAGGTTTCATTTCATTTAGTTTATTTCCTTCATTTTTCGTCACTGAAAATTATTGCTAATAACCAATTTATCTGTTTAACCGGGAGCGTCCAAGAAAGAATGGGGATTGTCCGGAATTCTTTTTCCCGTATGCGGGGCAGGCTGTGCAAATCGGCTTCATAACCTGCCCGCCTTAGGCGGATTGGGTCGTGAAAAACGACCACACGAAGCCTTTGTTATTAGCGGTTTGTGCTTATTAATCAATTATTTTCCACGCATCATTTATAGAATAATTTTCTCCTCTTTGTAAAGTATTGTAGGAATTAAGTACTATTTGATCCCTAATACTCATGCTGTTATAAGTTATTAAAGTGGAAGGAAACAAATAGATCAAATCAGCTATGAAAATGCTAATCAGTGAAAAGAAATTAAGCAAATTTGAGATTGTAAGGGCCTTATATTTTTCATTGATTTTATCAAACATATCTGTAAATTGAAACACTGCAACATTTGATGGGTGCGAGTAAAGAGAAAAGTAGGTATAGATACTGTCGAAATGTGTAGTTTTGATTCCTATTGTAGTGATAAGTTGTTGCCAATGTAAAGGAATTACCTTTGTTCCTTCAAATCTCAATAAGAAGCTCTTTTCTTTGATTTGTTTATCTATTATTTTTTGATTTGCTTCATCAAGATTCTTGTAAAGTACCGTATTTTTTAGCGTAGAAACAAGACTCTGAATCTGCAGCTTTTCAAAATTCGGTTTATCTATGCTCTGTTTAAGGATGGCATGTTTCTCAAATCTTTGTCGGTATTTAAATCCTGAAATCACCCAAAGGCAATACAAGATAGTTTTTTCATCACCTGGATTTGAATAACGATATATTAAATTGAAAACTCCTACTGTTTCATAGATAGTCCTTATTAAAGAGGCAATTATAGTTGGATCAATGATATTGTTTAGTATTAAATTGTCTTTAGACTTATATCGTACTCCTTCAACAAGTTTTTTCAAATACAATGTTTTTGTAAACATCATCTGAACGACTATTTTGGCATCTACATCAGCATAGTTATAAACTGGCTCTTTGTGATGTTTAATAATTGCTTGGTAAAGAAATTCAGAATAGCAATCAATCAACTCATTGCAATCTTCAATGGTTTCACACAAGCAGAATCTTGAAAAATCCTT
>JANXXZ010000275.1 GCA_025350385.1 Bacteroidales bacterium | reverse complement strand
TATCGGTTGTAAATCCCCAATATACGGGATGGGCGCTCATTTCAGCCAAATTGAAGTTGGTGAGTACAGTTGTATCAATATGGTTGCCGGCAATTGTAAAATTATACAATGTCCCTGGCTTTGACGGGAATTCAACAATCGTTCTGTTTTCAACGCTGCTTCGTCCGCGGGACAGAACCCTGCAAAAATATATGCGGGTTTCGATGAGTTTGTCCCATTTGTAATAACGCACAATCACCTTATCCGGTTCATCGGGAAGTTTATTAGAATAGCTCAAAATGTCCCCGTTTTCATTTAAAAAATCAATTGTATTAGCCTGAAGTCTGAAATGCCGGGTGTATGTCCTGGTTTTTTTGTCAAAGATGAAAATATAAGCATTATTACCAGTAGTATCATACGCTTTGGGCGTAGCAAAGAGGAGAGCCTGTTCATTCTTGCACGAATAGGTTTGCTGGATATTGAAGACATTTTTAGGTAGAGGTAACCACCAGGATTGGACATAATTGCCTGAAATAATACTGAAACTTGTACCTGAGAAGCCGACCAGCATAGATCCATCGCTCTGTTCACTGAATGAGTTTACCATGTCACTCAGTGTACCGTATTTACGGTTAAAAACATAAAATTGCCGACCATCCCACCGGGCTGCTCCAAATTTGGTTCCTACCCATATAAATCCTCTGGTGTCAGATGCAATGGAAATGCATTGAATTTGAGGCAGACCATCGGCCAATGTGAAATGCTTATATGTATAATTGGATTCAACTTTCCCATGCGAAGGTTGGGAAAAAGAAGAAAAAGAAATAAAGAGGCTTACTACAGTATATATAAAATGCCTTTGCATACGCAAACATACTGAAAATCTCTGGTGGTTTTCAAGAACAAAGAACGTAGTTCATACAACTTCGCCCTTTTTCAAGATAACGAAGTGAAGTTTTTTGTAGTAAGCCTCAATATTTATCGTTGCATTGCAAAACAAATTTAAAGTAGTTTTTAAAATCTGATTAATGATTCCGGTCTAAAAGAATGAAACATCCGTATCAGGAATAAAACAGGCTTTTTTCGGAATGAAGCTTATACCTGATGGAATTCCTCAGACTCAAAATGAATACGAATTGGCCATTTACGGAAATAATTCCATCTTTGGCAGGCTTACTGAAGAGCGAAATCTTTCTATCTTTGAAGCATGTTATTAAGGGACGATTTATGGATACGGTGAAATTGAAGGAGATTTTCAAGCATATTTATGAAACAGGTGAACCAGCCACTTTTTTCGCTCCAGGAAGGGTGAATATGATTGGGGAACATACCGATTATAACGGTGGATTTGTTTTGCCATGTGCCCTAAGTTTCGGCACCTATCTGTTGATTCGCTCCAATGGGGGAAACAGCATTCGTTTAGCAACTACAAATTTTGAATACAGGGCGGAAGTGACCTTTGATCAACCGACACAAAAGCAAGGAAATGAGTGGGTTAACTATCCCCTGGGTGTTATTGATCAGTTTTTGAAAAGAGGAATCCCAATGAAAGGCTTTGATATGCTTTATTCAGGGGATATTCCCAACGGCGCCGGTTTATCATCTTCCGCCTCCATCGAAGTAGTAACTGCTGTTGCGCTGGATGAAATGTTAAAATCAGAATTAAACCGGATTGAAATAGTAAAAATGAGTCGGGCAGCCGAAAATGAATTTGTCGGGATGAATTGTGGCATAATGGACCAGTTTGCCATAGGTATGGGTAAAACCAATTCGGCGATTTTCCTTAATTGCCGGACTCTTAACTATGAACTTGTCCCAATGGATATTGAGGGATATTCAATTGTTATTGCAAATACCAACAAACGCAGGGAACTGGCCGACTCAAAATACAATGAACGGGTGGCTGAATGCAGCGCAGCTCTTGCTGACCTGCGAAAAGCCAGGCCGATGATCGATCTGAGTGATATGAACCTCCGGGAATTCATAGAAAACCAGCATTTAATTCCTGACGAGACTATTCGTCGCAGGGCACACCATGTAATCAGCGAAAATGAAAGAGTGAAAAAGGCTGTATCGGCTCTCAGGTTTGGTGATCTGGTGACTTTCGGGCAGTTAATGAACCAGTCGCATCAATCATTGAAGGAAGATTATGAAGTTACCGGTTTTGAACTGGATACTATTGTAAGTCATGCCCAACTGGCGGATGGCGTCCTGGGCGCCCGGATGACCGGCGCCGGGTTTGGTGGTTGCAGTGTAAATATTGTCCGCTACGGGAGTATAGATAACTTCATTGCTGATGTAGGTGAGTATTATACGGATTATACAGGTCTTACTGCCGAATTTTACATTGCTTCATTGGGTGATGGGGCAGGAAGTTTGATGTAGATAGCTCCCTTAAAACGAAAGAGCTGCAATTCGATGAAAAGTTTGTCTTCTTAGAAAGACTTTTAGCATGTTGTTTCCCCTTAATTTATCATTTCTTATGTTGTTTATTTTATGACCGCTGAAGTCAATAATTATTTTTCATGAAGATCCTGATAATCCAGACAGCCTTTATCGGTGATGTGGTATTAGCCACACCATTAATTGAAAAAATAAAGCAGAAATATCCTAATTCTGCTATCGATTTCCTGTTGCGAGAAGGGAATGAATCCTTGCTTTTCAATCATCCTTACCTGAATGAGGTGATAGTATTTAACAAAAAGCATCATAAATACCTCAACTTATTTCATCTGATGAAGTTGGTGAGATCAAGGCGCTATGACTATGTGATTAATGTACAGCGTTTTTTTACCACCGGATTGATCACCGTCATGTCTGGAGCCAGGATAACGATAGGATTTGATAAAAATCCCCTGTCTTTTTTGTTCACCCATTCAGCAAAACATGAAATAGTGCGAAATAATCTTCATAACCACGAAGTTTCAAGAAATCTTTCCTTATTGAAACATGTAACGGACACAGAATTTATCAGACCAAGGCTTTATCCATCCGGGAATGATTATGAATCGGTAGCAACCTCAGATCAATATATTTGTATAGCTCCAGCCTCAGTATGGTTTACCAAACAATTACCTGAACATAAATGGTGCGAACTAATTGATCAACTTCCGTCTTCCTTCAAGATTTATCTGCTGGGTTCAGCATCCGATCGCGAACTTTGCGAAGAAATCAGGAGAAATACTGATAGTGACAGGGTCGAAATAAAGGCCGGAGAATTAACTTTTCTGCAGTCAGCAGAACTGATTAAAAATGCTAAAATGACCTTCGCCAATGATTCGGCGCCTGTGCACCTCGCATCAGCAATGAATGCGCCAATAACTGTCATTTATTGCTCAACCATTCCGGAATTTGGTTTTGGACCGTTGTCCGATAACTCCCATACTATTGAAGTTGATGAAATATTAGCCTGCCGGCCATGTAACCTGCACGGTTACAGAAATTGTCCCGAAAAACACTTCAGGTGTTCTGATATCAGTATTGATTCGATCATACTGAAGTCCGGCTTACTTTCTAATTGTTAACGCGTCAAAATTGTTTTTTGAGAGCATTCGTTTTTTGAAAGTATAGCATTGATAATTTCTTACATTTGCTCATCTAACAGTTTCCTGAAATAAAACAGTAATCATTAACAGTAAAACAAACGCATTATGGAACAAAAACATGCTAACTATGGCCTGGGAATGAGCGTTTTCGGATCCATCTTCTTCATTTTTGGATTTGCTACCACATTCATTATTACATTAAATTCTCCAGTGAAAGCCATATTTGGACTTTCTGAGACGGCAGCTCAACTACTTTCCGCTTCATTCTTTATAGCTTATCCAATCATGTCTATACCAACGGGATTATTGATTAAAAAGATTGGATATAAAAGTACATTGATAGCAGGTTTATTACTAATGGGTATAGGCAGTTTTATCTTTCTACCTGCCGCAAAATTACCTTCTTTTCCACTTTTCCTTTTTGCTACATTTATTCTAGCTACTGGTGTTGTATTCTTACAAGTTGCGGCTAATCCTTATGTTACAGCCTTAGGTAGTGAATCATCTGCTTCAAGTCGTTTAAATTTAACCCAGGCACTAAATTCAATAGCTACCATGATTGCTCCATGGCTAATTGCTATTGCTGTATTTACAGGATTGAATTTGCCATCAGATGATAAATTGATAACCAAAGCAATGGGATTAGCTGCAGCGGACAGGGTGCCTTTACCTTTCATTATTATGGGAGTAATTGTTGTTCTTGTTGCTATCGCAATATACATGATCAAACTGCCTAAAGTAGGAGGAGGAGTTGTTCAGCAACGCAAGAGCGTGTGGAATCATCCTCATGTTCTTCTTGGTGCGCTGGGAATTTTCTTTTATGTGGGGGCAGAAGTAGGAATCGGCGGACTTATTCTTAATTATTTGAAAACTTCTTCCTTAGCTCTTTCACCTGAAGTAGCCGGAAAATATGTTGCTATCTACTGGGGTGGCGCTATGGTTGGGCGTTTCTTCGGTTCAATCATGCTCAGCAATATGACCAATGTTACCCGAAAATATATGTATGTTGCTTTGGTTCTTGTACTTGCGTTGGTTTCCGGCTCATTTGTAACCAACTGGAGCTGGAATATCGGCCTGATATTCATGGTAATTGCTGTAGGGAATTTTATCCTGATGCAACTCGGAAAAGGGAACGCAGGTCGGTCGCTTGCTGTATTTGCAGTAGTCGCAGCTACACTGGCGCTGGTCACTGCATTTACTTCAGGCAATGTTGCCCTTTGGACCGTGGTTTCCATTGGAATGTTCAACTCAATCATGTTCCCGAATATCTTTACACTGGCAGTTAAAGACCTTGACCCGGGTGAACTAAGCACTGCTTCAGGAATTATTAATACGCTGATTTGCGGAGGCGCAATTATTCCCCTCATCATGGGTAAAATTGCCGATGTATCCGGTTATTCGTTTGCATTTATTGTTCCGGCAATTTGTTACCTGTACATCTTCTTTTACGCAGTTAAAGGAAGTAAACTGCGCTCAGTTTAAATTAATTAGATAAAATATCAGATTATTATGAAACAAGTAGCATTAGGAATCGATATAGGCGGAACGAATACTTCCATTGGAGTTGTTGACAGGGAAGGGAATGTGCTTTACGATAAGAAACCCCAGCTGCCAACTCCTCAGAAAAAGGATAATCCTTCCGGGAGTGAGATCAAGTCGGAAGAGCTGATGTTATCTTTCATTGCGGCGCTTACCCTGGAAATAAAGGCTGCCATTGAGACGGTGATGAAGATTAACCCCCATATTGAAGTGGTCGGCATAGGCATAGGTGCTCCTAATGGAAATTATTACAGCGGAACTATAGAGCATGCTCCAAACCTTCCTTTTGTAGGTGTGATCAATTTTGCACAACGAATCCAGGATGAATTTCCACACATCAAACATGTTAAGTTGACGAATGATGCCAATGCAGCTGCTTTAGGAGAACTTATCTATGGGGGCGGAAAGGGTATGAAGAATTTTGTCATGATTACTCTTGGAACCGGGCTTGGCAGCGGTATTATTGTGAATGGTGACCTGGTTTATGGCGCCGACGGTTTTGCCGGCGAGGTGGGCCATACTACGATTGTTCCCGGAGGGCGTCTGTGCGGATGTGGAGGAATTGGTCACCTTGAAGCATATTGTTCGGCTACTGGCATAAAACGCACTGTATATGAGTTACTTGCAAAATATAACAACGGCGAAAGCGAACTTGCTCTGGTTCCTTACAATGATATGACTTCCAAAATTGTGTTTGATGCTGCCGAGAAGGGCGATGCAATCGCTAAAGAGGTATTTGAGGTTTCGGGAGAATTATTGGGCCGCGGTTTGGCTGATACCGTTCATCATCTGAGCCCTGAAGCTATCTTTTTATTTGGCGGACCTATTGCAGCCGGTGAATATATTTTCAAACCGACAAAAGACAGCATGGAACGTCATCTTCTTCCTATCTTCAGGAATAAAGTAAAGATTCTTCCTTCGGAACTCAGGGAAGGATCGGCTGCCATTATTGGCGCCAGTGCTCTTGTGTGGAAAGAGCTGGAGAAAAAAAACGAATAATTTCAGTAAGTGAATAGAGCAGTACGGTTGACGGTTTTCGTGAATTGTACTGCTCTTTTTTCTTTTCGCTGTTTAGATGTTTTTTATTAATACCAGGTAATGATAAGGTTTATTCGTATTCTGATCTCAACTGACTTTTAATCAACTATATGGCTGATAGTTTTACCCTGGGTTTTATAGATTATGCCATCATGGCAATCTATTTTATTTTTGTACTTGGCATAGGCTGGGCGCTCAAGAAATATATGAAATCAAGCGTCCAGTTCCTTGAAGGAGGGAAATCCATTCCTTCCTGGATTACCGGACTGGCTTTCATCTCGGCCAACCTCGGGGCACTGGAAGTATTCGGAATGGGTGCTTCGGGAGCCAAGTACGGTTTGATGACCGCCCACTTTTACCTGATCGGCGCTATACCCGCCATGATTTTCCTTGCGCTGTTCATGATGCCGTTTTATTATGGTTCCAAAGCCCGCTCAGTTCCTGAATACCTGAAACTCAGGTTCGATGAGAAAACCCGTGGTTTCAACGCTTTTTCATTTGCCATCATGACCATTTTCGCCTCCGGGATTTCGATGTATGCCCTTGCACGGTTAATGGAGGTTATGCTTCACTGGAATTTCCATTACAGTATCATAGCTTCTGCAGTCATTGTCCTTGTATATACCTATCTGGGTGGATTAAAATCAGCGATATACAATGAAGTGCTGCAGTTTTTTCTCATTGTGATCGGATTTCTTCCGCTTGTAATTATTGGCTTGCAGGATGTCGGCGGATGGGATGGGCTTACCCTGAAACTGAATGAAGTTGCTGCGCATAAAGGGTATGCTGCAGGCACCTGGATCAGCACCTGGAAATACCTGGGATCGGCCGGTACCAACCCGATGGGCGTTGACTGGTTTGGAATGTTCATGGGCCTGGGATTTGTACTTGCTTTTGGCTACTGGTGTACGAACTTTTTAGTAGTTCAGAGAGCTATGGCCGCCAATTCCATGTCAGCCGCAAGACGCACTCCTCTTATCGGTGCACTGCCGAAAATGTTTCTTCCCATTCTTGTGATTGTCCCGGGCATGATTGCTATCGCCCTCATGAGCAGGCCTGAGAACGGGTTAATTCTTATCGGCGAAAAAGGGCAGGCAGACTATAACATGATCATTCCATCTATGCTGGTACACTATTACCCGACCGGTCTGCTGGGACTTGGAATAACCGCGCTTATGGCTTCGTTTATGAGCGGTATGGCCGGAAATGTAACGGCTTTTAACACTGTTTTTACTTACGATATATACCAATCCTACATCCGGCCCGGAAAACCGGATTCACACTACCTGAAAGTAGGACAATTTGCAACCATATTTGGTGTTGCGGTAAGTATCGGAGCTGCCTATCTAGCTGCCAACTTTAACAACATCATGGATTTCCTGCAGCTCATTTTTGCCTTTGTAAATGCGCCGTTGTTTGCCACCTTTATGCTCGGGATGTTCTGGAAACGAACCACCGGTAACGCTGCCTTCTGCGGACTGCTGGCCGGGACTGTAGCAGCAGCCTTGCATTACAGTCTTACCATAGCTGAAGGCAAGGGGGGCTGGATTGCACATCTGGTAGAATATCCGAGTGGTATGGCCCAGGGTTTCTGGACTGCCATTTATGCCTGGTCGGTCTGTTTCATATTCACAATAATCATCAGCTCACTAATTTAGATCGCGCGGCTGTATATTCAAAGTCCAAGCTTCGGAGCGACTAAAAATCGCTGAAATTTGCCGCACACAGCGAGTTCAGTGCCTACTTTCTGCCTTTTACGCGCATTCAAAATATTTTCGACGCACACGCGCAAAATGACGTAGCCGCTCGGCCAAACTTCATCCTTTCAGTCAAATAGCCCAGGATCGATGCCGCGATACCGACCGCTGATCATACAAATACAGCGAAGCCAGTGGCGCCAA
>JANXXZ010000251.1 GCA_025350385.1 Bacteroidales bacterium | reverse complement strand
GAGTATAGACAGGATGAAGTATTGTTGGGTCATTGAATCCGCCTGTGCCGGAAGTTGTCCAATTCAGATTGGCAAAACCGGAAGCAGTCGAAGCTAAAAGTGCGTAAGTGCTCCCTTCACAAATGGTTGCAGTTGGCCCGGCAAAAGCCTGGGCAGCCTGGTTGATGGTAAGTTGCATCTGATCGGAAACATCAGAACAGGGAGAATTTGCATGAGCCGTCAAAGTCAGGGTGATGGTACCTGTTTCACCGGGACCCGGGGAATAAACGGGAGTAAGTGTATTTATTCCTGTTAATGTCCCTGTCCCTGTAGTTGCCCATGAAAGTGTGCTGTAATATTGTGAAACAGCGGTTGACGGCGTAAAAGTTGAAGTCTGACAAATAGTGGCATCAACGCCGGCATTCACAGTAACCTGCCTGGTAAAATTCAGGATCATTGTTGATAGCGCTGCGGTACAGGAAGCGAAAGGATTTGCTGTAAGTTTAAGAGTAACTGTACCGGCTGTTACATCGGCAGGGCTGGGTGTGTAAACAGGATGGAGAATCGTTGCATCGCTGAAGCTTCCTGTACCGGTCGAGGTCCAGCTCAGGCTGGCATACCCTGATGCGGTTGACGCTGAGAGTGTGAAATTGCTCCCTTCACAAATGGTTGCCGTTATTCCGGCAAATGCTTGTGCGGCTGCATTGACGGTAAGATGCCTAATATCGGAAACAGGGGCGCAGGCTGCGATTGGAAGAGCATCAAGTGTAAGGGTTACAACACCTGTTTCTCCCGGACCCGGGGTATATATAGGGTTTAGAGTACCTGCCAGGGATAGCGCACCAGTGCCATTACTTGTCCAGTTGATGGCGGTATAAAATTGTGCAGTAGCCCCGGTAACAGTAAAACTACCGTTGTTGCAGATAACCGCGTCAGGACCGGCTTCAACAACAGCCTGGGGTGAAATAATCAGGTGTATCGTGTGGGTAGCCGGAGCACATGAAGTGAGACCGGTCGCCGTAAGGGTAAGATTTACACCACCTGCTGTGATATCAGCAGCACTGGGTGTATAGGTCGGGTTAAGAGCAGTGTTATTATTAAATGAACCTGTGCCGGTACTTGTCCATAATAGGGATGAATAGTTGGTGGCTGTAGCCAGGGAAAGGGGGAAAGTCATTCCTTCACAGATGGTAGAAACAGAACCGGCATGGGCTGTTGGAGCAGGATTGATGATTAACAGTACCAGGTCAGATATGCTGTTGCAAGGTGATATTGGATTTGCAGTGACAGTTAGGGTTACTGTTCCGGTTTCTCCTAGGCCGGGGTTATATGTGGGGGTTAAGGTGTTGCCCGCGGAAATAGTTCCTGATCCACTGGCTGTCCAGGAAATGGAACTATAATTGCCAGCCGTAACCTGGCCTGCTGGAAATGTAAAAGCATTTCCCTGGCAGCTGGTCACATCAGGGCCTGCATTAACAGTTGGAGGTGTGGTAATATGAATCTGACGTGAAAATACAGTAGTACATCCGAGGTCAGAGGTAACAGTTAGCGTTATGGTATAATTGCCGCCTGTTGCATAAATATGTGTTGGATTCTGATCTGTTGAAAATGGGCTCGCATCACCAAAGTCCCAATTCCATGCTACATTGGACCCGGAAATTATAGTAGAATTATCTGTAAAATGAACTGTGAATCCTACACATGTATCAGAATAAGAAAATGAAACAATAGGTTGAGGATCAATATTCACATTTTTCGTAGTGAGTATATTGCCACAAGTAGCTGATGTGGTAATAACACTTACTGATTGATTGCCGGGTACAGTCCAGTTTATGGTTACATTATTCAGAGTCGAAAGCCCGGGAATAGTACCTCCGGTCACACTCCACTGGTAGCTTGTCAAACCTGTTGTGACTGAAAAAGAAGAACTTGTCCCCTGGCAGGCTCCCGCTGGTCCTGTTATTCCAGGGACAGGATTAGGCAAAACCGTAATATTCAGAAACGGAGAAATTGATCCGTCACCACATTCAGTGTTATTCCCATGCACCGACAGATTTCCGCCTGAAGTTGTCAACGGGAAACTCAAGCTGATCTGATTTACTGCAGTAATCTGTGTAGTTCCGTTAGGTAAAGTCCAGACATAAGTTTCAGCTGAAGGAATGGCTGGTACAGAGTAGATAACATTGGTTTGTCCCTGGCACACGATGGAAGGCCCTCCCGGAGTGCTTGCAGCAGAAGGGGATCTCTTGATTATGACGTTGATAGAAACGGTATTCTGAGATAAAAAATACCACCAGGTATTTACAGTGTGGTTATTCCCAAGTCCTCCATTAGCATTCATTTGCCAGTAATGACACCCAGCTACAGTACCTGATTCAGGATATACACAACCTGTAGAGGAATTGTTTGTTCCACCAACAAGGTTTGTATCATCCCAATACAAGGTCAATCTGGTGGTAAATCCAGGCGGAACAGGTGAAGGCATAGGTTTATAAAGATCTACTTTGAAGCCATCCTCGTTTCCTTCTACATCCCATAATGGTAAATTAGTCAGACTGTTGAGGTAATCGATATTCATTTTAATGGTAGTGCCGTTATAAACAGGCTGCCCAAGTCCGTTTAATCCGTCCCAATTGATAATATTGGAACCAGCAATTACATCGCTGGTTAGGGTTCGGTCTTCAGGTCCTGGCCCGATCGGATCAATATCCATATTCATTGTGATTTTCCCGGGTTTGTCTACCACTACCGTAAAAATCACGGATCCATCACATGCTGAACCCGTTTGATCTGCACTGATAATTGTACCCAAAACTCCGACAGGATAGATAACCTGATCGGGTTCATTGAGGAACAACTTGTATTCAGGAGTAACTCCAGCCTGTGATCCTATAGATTTTCTGCGGGTTTCCCAAGGGCCAGTTGTACTGGTACCCCATTCGTTGCAATAAATATCACAACCTCCAACCTGCATCCCATTACCATCAAATTTTGTTATTATCTGGTCATTTGAATATACATAAAATGATCCTTTGAAGTGATCATAGCCCCCTGTGGCCATTGCCATAACTTGCCAAACCTTTGCCCAAAGTCTTCCCGGTATTTTATCATAGTTACTTCCATTTTGAGTGGCAACCGTAAGGTCGAAGTAGTCAAGGTGCGCCTCTCCGGATATGTTGAATTCTATTGAATAATCACCAGCCATATTAGGGTGGAATACGATAGGATCATATCCTCCTGCATTAACCTGAGTAGGACCTGCAACAGCTTCATCCCATGTATTAATGTGGCCCGGATTACCAGCTGTTGGGTAGGGATAAGCCGTTGTGTATGACCCATCCGGATAACGAATATAAAAGTCAGTTACGGAACCAGTTCCAGTAAAACAATTCATGCCTATGAAAACAACTTCATTAATGAAGTTATCACTAACAGTGAACTTCAGCCGATAGTTATCATCGGTATTGGTCTTTAGTGCAAATGGGAGATAACTGGTATTTGTAAGAAATATATAACCTCGTTGACTGTTTACATCTGTAGGACTGAGTTCTTTTGTTCCTTCGCCAGATGATTGGAGATTTAAACAGAAGAGGAAAACAAAAACAGTAAATACTGTTCTAAACTTTGATTTCCATGCCGTTAGAAGTGAAACTTGTAGATTATTGATCATGAATTTGCGGGCTTGATGACCGGAATGAGGTCAAGTGTGTTGATAATGAAGTCATAAAAATAGAAAAATCCATGGATCTGCCGGCATATAAAAAAAAAGACCCGTGATTTACGGATCTTTTTTTTGTGATTATTCTGAATTCAGATCTTCTTACTTCCTACTCCCTACTCTCAGCTACCTTATCACCGTAATCGTCCCCCACACCGGCGAAGTGAGCAGTTCATGGTTCCCCACATCATTGTTATGCCATACTGTCCCGTCGCGGAATGTTGCCTG
>JANXXZ010000185.1 GCA_025350385.1 Bacteroidales bacterium | reverse complement strand
CCAAAAAGTTGATCCAACACCCGGTTCACTTTCGGCCCACATGGATCCACCCAGCAGCTCAACAAACTTCTGAGCTACATTGAGACCCAGGCCCAATCCTCCATATTGACGGGTCGTACTTTCATCAAGTTGCCTGAATCGTTGAAAAATGATATCCAGCTTGTCCTTCGAAAAGCCAATACCTTCATCCTTTACATAAAATTCGATCCTGTTTCCGGTCCCGAAACGGTAACCCATCTCAATGAAACCTTCAGCGCTGTATTTTAATGCGTTCTCCGAAAGGTTATTCAAAGTCCGGCGTAGTTTATACCCATCGGTGTAAATGGTAAAATCATTATCCTTATTAGCTTTGATAACTTTTACCTGCAGGTATTCCTTCCCTGAATTTGCCTTTTCCACATTCAGCCAGGTTTGTACGGATCCCAGTAAGTCATTTATTTTTACCGGTTCATCTTCCACATCAGTAATTCCGGCTTCAACCTGCGAAATATCAAAAATATCATTTACCAGTTCCAGCATTGAATCCACATTCCGGTTAATGATATTTGCATAATTAACCTTCTCACTGTCAGAGATCGCACTATTGGCAATGAGTCCGCAAAACCCCATAATAGCATGAAGGGGAGTCCTGATTTCATGCGACATATTACACAGGAATGCTGATTTGAGCCTGTCCGATTCACCGGCTTTCTCACGGTTAATATGTAATTCTTCCTTTACATTCTCCAATTCATCAACCAAACGGTCATTCTCATCAGCAAGCCGCCCGGCTTCCTGCTTAATTATCAACAATTTGCTGAGAAGTACAGCAATAAAAATTCCCAGGATTACAAGTAATATTACCAGACCCCACAAGAGTAAAGAATATTTTTCCATAGATGAGATTTAACTATTAATTCTGTTAGACTTATCGGGCTGCTAATCACTTAAAAATAATTAAAGCAGAGTATGGCAAGCAAGAGGTAATGATTACGGCATGATTCATCTGGCTTGCAGTCGGTGAACCCCTATCGGGTAATCCTGCATGATCAGGTTCAAAAGTTTATCATAGTCACCTTCATGAGCAACAAAATCAAGCTGATTAGTATCAATGATCAGAATTTTTAATCCCTGCTGCTGCCTTATGTAATCAAAATAGCCTTCCTGTATCTTTTTCAGGTAGTCATCCTGAATATTTTGCTCATACGACCGGCCCCTGTTCCGGATATTTTGCTGCAGGCGACCTATATCGAGATAAAGGTAAACCAATAAGTCAGGCTTTGGCAGTACATTATCAATAATTGCGAACAGGCGTGAATACAATACAAATTCCTGGTCGTTCAGTGTTTTCCTTGCAAAGATGAGGGATTTATGGATAAAATAATCTGCTATGGTTAGGGGATGAAACATATCATGACTGGCAAGCTGGTTTTTTAATTGCTGGTACCTGTCGGCCAGGAAAGATAATTCAAGCGGAAATGCGTACCTAGCAGGATCTTCATAAAATTTAGGAAGAAAAGAGTTATCCTCGAATTGTTCCAGGATAAGTCGTGCATTAAATTGCTCCGCCAGCCGGGTTGAAAGCGTGGTTTTCCCGGCGCCTATGTTGCCTTCGATAGCGATATAATTATAAGCCAATGTCATTGCCGGTATTGTGGGTATTTGAGATTCATTTTCTATTTATTACTTTTCACCTGTATTAAGTTGAGGCTCCATCACCCCAGGTGTTCCAGAAAACAGTATGATGACAACATTCTTGACCTTTGTAATTTAATAGTTGGTTTAAGATCAAAGTACTCTTAACCATCAATACCAAAAAGCCTCCGAACTGCCATCTTGTCGTAAACTCTTTCAACTCTTCCAATATCTGAACATTGTTTGAGCAATTCCTGTATCGATTTTTTCATAAGTGGGTGGATCATGCCTGGGGCAAGTTCAGCAAGCGGTTCAAGTACAAACCGGCGAAGGTGCATACGTGGATGAGGAATCTGAAGATTCCCTGCATCAATAACCAGGTCACTGTATAAGAGAATGTCGATGTCAATTTCCCTTGACTGGTAACCTGCCGACTTCCGTTCCCGACCCATTCCTGTTTCAGTTGCCAGAATCAAAGAGATCAATTCAAGGGGTTCCTGATTTGTTTCAACCACCAGTATCTGGTTAAGGAAATATGTCTCCGCTTTAAATCCCCATGGTTCCGATTCATAAACAGAAGAAAAATCAGTAACCGTTCCGGTAACATCTGAAAGCACTTTATATGCAACTGCTAAAGCGTTCAGCCTGTTTCCCTGGTTACTTCCAATGCATAAAAAAACAGTAGGCATTTCCCTTCTTATTGATTCAAAGGTACAATAAGCAAACAAACCCACATTATAACCTGCAAGGAAATGCATTACAAGTTTTCAACAATACAAGAGAAAGATATTTTTTAGATAAGATTCCTAAATTCGTAACTTCGTGTTGAAAAACTTGCTTATCAAACTAAACCAAATAAATATTATTTCATGAAAGAATTCTTCAAGTTTACGTTTGCCTCCATGTTGGGATTCCTGCTGGCAAGCCTGGTGGTATTTGTCATTTTCTTTGCCATTATTGTATCAGCGCTTTCATTCGCCAAAAAAGAAACTGTTGTTGTTCCGGATAAAACGGTGCTTTACATCAGCCTTGACCAACCAGTGAATGACCGTGCCCCTGAGAATCCGATGGCATTCTTTAATTTTAATACCATGAGCGCATCCCGCCCCATGGGTCTTAATGAAATTCTTTACACCCTTAGGAA
>JANXXZ010000154.1 GCA_025350385.1 Bacteroidales bacterium | reverse complement strand
TTGGCGCGAAATCACATCGTCATTAATACATATTCATCGTTGTTTGAATTTGTTCTGTATCTTACGCGAACAGGCCCAACTCCCCCGGAGTTGGCCTGTTTCTTTCCAGGTATCAGACTCAATACAGGTTTTTTATATGGTGGTATCGGAATATACCAACACTTGTATGAGGGTCAGATCTTTACGGGGCCAGGTACATGCAAGTATGAGTTATGATGATCATGTACTTTGAATTAAAACAGATCCTTGTAAGCTACCCCGTGATTATGTCACGGGTGTGACTTCAGGGATCATTTTAAGACTTATAGACTGTTTAAATTTACAAATAATCACCCAACCCAGCCCTGAAAACAGGGAGGGAGCAGATTGAACCGGATTATTGTTCTTTCAATCAAAGAAAAATCCTTCTTAGAATTTCCTCCCCCTGATTTCAGGGGGAGACAGAGGGGGTAAATAAGGTTAGAATAAATTTTAAACAGTCTCTTAGTTCCTGAACCACCGAATGCCGTTCCGGTTGACCAATACTGCTGATTTCGGAGCGGATCATGTTAACTACAGCCGGAGTATAAAACTGATGTTATATCCTATTGCGGTATCATCTGGGATTGTGCCGGAAGTATTTTTTCTTTTTAAACATAGTTTGAGACTGAAATACTTTGTACATTAGTTGCCTCAATTTAATTTTTACCATCCTTCTTAAATAGCAAAAAACATAAAAATAGTATTAACCTTAAATCCAATACGTTGACTTTTAGCAAAAAATCTATCGTTGTTACACTGATTGCTGCGGTGATTTTGTTATTTGGTACCCATCAGGTTGGATTTGGGAAGGTTGCTATTTGGAATCCTTCATGGCTTCCCGGTTTCGGTATTTCATCCCTGATGTCTTCAACGATTAACGCCAATATAACTTCGGCTAGTCTGACCAGAGGTTCCCCCTTTGCAACCAGAGGTACTGCCGCTGGGAATGCTTTGCGCCGCACACTCGTGGCTGCACGGTTCAATTTATTTACAGCAACAACCACTCATCAATCTGTTGCTTCCATAATAATACCAGGTGCAGGTTCTGCAGCCCTGCTTTCACTGGCTGAATTTTTTAAAAGAAAATTCACAAAAGGTCAGCAATCAGAAATTCTTCAATATGCAATTAATGCTGCTGATGTTAAAGAAATCACTATTTTTACATTCGTAAACAAAACTTCTATTGTCGCTGTTTTATCTCCGGTGAATTTGACTGCTTTACAAGATATTCTCTCAGTTCCTGCTTCAGGTATTCGCAATTTCAGGCTTGATGGTTGCGAATATTCCGGAAACGGCGCTTTCAATATATCTGATGCCGGATCCTCAACAGAACTGACCTTATTCAACATAAATAGCTAACCTTTGAAAAGAGAAAACACTAAATAAAATTCAATACTGTCGTAAATAATAGTCTTGATGATTTCATTTCCGGCAATAGGTTGTTAACGTTCGAAAGGATTTTTTTTCGTTGAAAAGTTGGTAATGAACTGATTGAACAAACTAAGAAACAAGTGTTAAAGCAAAAGTAAAAATGCAACTATCAAAATAGCTCAATTCACTCTGTCATTTAGAATTTTGGGAAATAAAGTAACCTTGATCTGACTAGAGTGAACACCTAAGTTTGTTTATACCGTTGCTATTCCATTTTGCGAAAAAACAAATTTGTGCGCAACTTCATAACTGAATCTAAACTAAATTTGCTTCGCATTTTCATTAAGATTCAGTAAAAATAAATAGTGTAACACGAGCATGTTCGTTAACCATTTATCCGGATGATCAACTCATATGCGAGTGTAATCCAAATCCAAATTTTTAATTTATATAGTTATGAAAACACGTGTCTTTCTAAGGTTTCCAACTGGAATAAGGAAGATTATTTTAATCTCCTTGTTATCAATTGGGCTGAATTCATTCGGACAAATTCCCACGTACTCCTGTGAAATCAGGAATGATAAATTTGTTACTTCATCCATCTATGAATTCGACATTTATTTAAGGCAAACTGGTACCACTGCTTTTGAGTTGTCAAATTTTCAAACCGGCTTGAAACTCAATCCTGAATTCGCCAGTAGTGGCTCAATCACTGTTTCAATTATTCCCGGATCGTCGGAACTAAATTCGACTCAGGCGCCCATTTCCTGTGCGTTCGATGCAGTTACTAACTGTATTAAAATAGCGCCGCGTACACCTCCCCGGAATTATTCAACCGGGGTTACCAGTGGCACACTGATTAATTCGGTAAACGGGCAAAGAGTCTGTACGATAAGGCTTACGAACACGCTAGCATTTGGGAATATTCCTGTAAATTATTCATGGAATTTCACGGTCCTGCCATATAATACCATAGTCGCTGCATTTCTCCCTGGTACACCAAAAGTAAACACAAACATTATAAATTCGGCTCAACACAGTAAATCAGAAAACCTTACAGCATTTCTTGAAGGCTTATTTAATGGAGCAGGGAACCGCAAAGTTCAGGATGCAGCCGGAGATCATTTTGCAGGCCCGGTAGCCGACCAGATCACAGTGAAATTAGCCCAGGCTGCTGCTCCATACCTGGTTGAGTATACTGCCTCAAATGTAAATCTTTATACAAACGGCAAAGGTTCATTCTCTATCCCCGGTTCACTATCGGGTTCACATTATTTAATTGTCAAACACAGGAACAGTATTGAAACCTGGAGTGCACTGCCTGTTGATTTCAGCGGGGGGGCACTTACCTATAATTTCACTGATTCCTATTCCAGGGCATATGGAAGCAATCTGAAGCAAATGGGCAGTATTTATGCTATTTTTGCGGGTGATGTTGACCAGGATGGAGGTATTGGCACACTGGATATGGGCCTGGTTGACAATGCTTCGGCAGTCTTTGCAACTGGTTATCTGCCTGAAGATATAGATGGCGATGGAGGCGTTGGAACCCTTGACATGGGGATTCTTGACAATAACTCCTCAAACTTTGTTACTGTACTTAAACCTTAATGTTCAACCAATATTTTATTACTTACAAAAAACAATTAAATATGAAAAGAAAACTGTTACTGATAAATGTGTGGATTGCTTTGTTCTTCCTGTTTTTTACAAGTGTACAGGCGCAAAATCCTACTTACCTCTGTGAATTGAGAAATGATGCTCAGGTGTCGACCAAAATTTATGAATTTGATATCTATCTCGTTCAAACTGGTACCATTGCTCTTGAATATGCTTCAGGACAATATGGAATCACAGTAAATCCAGCTATAAAAAACGGCGGAACTATTACTGCAACATTTTCAGGTGGTTCGGCTGGAGTTACATCCCAGTTGCCGGTTACTAACCAGCCAAACACAATTACTTTTACTTCAGCGCAAAATTGTATAAAGATATCTGCAAAAACGCCATCACCCGGATGTTTCATCAGTAACGTCTCTCCAGGTACCAGGGTGGTTCGTGTCAGGTTAACAAATACGGTCGACTTTGCACAGGCTACTCCAAATTTAACATGGAGTTTTGCAGTAACACCTTATAAGACGGATATTAATGCCTATGTTGGTGGTGTAAATACTCCGATTACGGTTCAGGCTTCACATACAACAAATAATTTACTAAATTTTGTGTTGAATGCAGTCGCACCGACAGCTTTTGCAGTTACCGGCGGAGGTGCCTATTGCCAGGGATCCGGGGGTTTACCTGTTGGCCTTGCCAATTCGGAAACCGGCGTAACCTATACTCTTTATAAAGATGCTGTTGCTCAGGTCCCGAC
>JANXXZ010000149.1 GCA_025350385.1 Bacteroidales bacterium | reverse complement strand
GTTTTGCAAGGTCAATGGCTCTGGTTCCGTTTGTAGTAGAATAAGCCAGCTTTTTCCCTTTGAGTTCCGACTGCCTGAAAAGAACCGGGGAGTTGCCAAAATCGGCAAAGTCAATCTTTTTACCTTCGCGTTCGGCAGCAGTGAGGTAACCTTGTGATTTCAGAATCCTGAGTTCATCAAGCTCTGCTACCGGCAAAAGGGATTCCACACCGGCGTCGAATGCCGCACAGAATGCTGTAGTGGCTCGGAGTACATCAACCACAACAGTAAGAAACCCGCTTTGAAGGGTTCTGGTTTCATACAAGGCGGGCGAAAAAATGACCTCAATCCGGTTCATCCTTAAATTGGCATGACATAAAGTTTAAACTTTATAAAACGGCAGCTTCACCACAACTGCCTTCAATGACTTTTCACGGATACTGATATATATTTCAGAACCTTCTTTTGTATAAGCTACAGGTACATAAGCCATTCCAATGGCCTTTTTAATAAAAGGGCCCATGGTACCGCTGGTAACATCTCCTATTTTATTCCCTTCAACATCCAGAACCTCATAACCATGGCGGGGAATGCCACGGTCAATAAGCTCAAATCCAATAAGGCGACGGCTTGTACCCTCTTTTTTCTGTTTCAACAGCACATCTTTATCAATGAAGATCTTTTCATCGGTGAATTTGGTAATCCAGCCCAGCCCGGCTTCAATGGGAGAAGTTGTATCATCAATGTCATTACCATAGAGGCAGTAACCCATTTCGAGTCGGAGGGTATCACGTGCTGCAAGACCTATTGGTTTAATTCCGAATTCAGCACCAGCTTCCATTACCGCATTCCAGACAATATCCGCGTCCTCATTTGCAAAATAAATCTCGCAACCGCCTGATCCGGTATACCCGGTAGTTGCGAAAATAACATCCTTTATGCCGGCAAAAGTGAGTTTCTTAAAAGTGTAATACTCCATATCAGTAACCGGGGTATCGGTTAGCTTCTGCATAGCTTTAAGCGCCAAAGGGCCCTGAATGGCTAACTGGGAGATTTCGTCAGAAGCATTGTATAAGGAGGCTCCCTTCTTATTCTGGCTGACCATCCAATTCCAATCTTTTTCAATATTGGATGCATTTACAACAAGGAGGTAAGTTTCAGTGTCAATACGATAGACCAGCAAATCATCCACAATTCCGCCTTTCCCGTTAGGGAGGCATGAATATTGAACCTTGCCATCCACCAGTTTTGAAGCATCATTGGAGGTGACCCACTGCACAAATTCCAGTGCCTTTGGTCCCTTTACCCAGATTTCGCCCATATGTGAAACATCAAAAACGCCCAGCTTTGTCCGGACTGTTTCATGTTCGTCGTTAATACCCGAATATTGAACCGGCATGTAAAAACCGGCAAATGGCACCATTTTAGCGCCTGATGCTTCGTGAAATTTTGTGAATGCAGTGTATTTCATGATTGAAAAATGTAGAATTTGAGCAGGCAAAAGTATGAAAATGCAAGGGAAAGGAAGGAGAATTAAGGATATATCTTTTTAGATAAATCCTGACAATCAATTTATCCTAAAAAAGGAGCATGAATAAAATAAATTTTTGAAATATTATACTAATGATGCAACCTTTCAGTTTTGCCTAAACCCTATAGCTATACAAATCAAAGAATATTACCGGAAGGTGGCTTCCATTTGCTTTTTTCTACATTTGCAAAAAATTGAATATGCTTAAAATTGGAGTAATCGGAGCCGGGCATCTGGGCAAAATTCACATTAATTGCATAAAACAAATACCTGATTATCAACTTATTGGATTCTATGACACGAATTCTGACATCGTTAATTCGGTTAAAGCGGAATCAGGGATCAGGGCATTTGAAACCATCGATGAACTGATTGAAGCAGTTGATGTGGTGGATATAGTAACTCCTACTTTTGCACATTTTGAGCATGCCGCCCACGCACTCAAGAGATCAAAGCATGTGTTCATTGAAAAACCGATTGTTGCGACTCCCGAAGAAGCCCTTCAACTCATGGACATTGCACACGAAGCAAATGTCAAGGTTCAGGTAGGACATGTAGAGCGTTTCAACCCTGCTTTCCTCGCAGCACTTCCTTTCTTTGAAACTCCCATGTTCATCGAAACACACCGTCTTTCGGGTTTTAATACCAGGGGCATTGATGTACCGGTAATCCTCGATCTGATGATTCACGATATTGACATTATACTGCATGTGGTAAAGGCAAACCTGAGGAAAATAAGTGCCAGCGGGGTTGCAGTTGTAAGCGATTCAGCCGATATTGCCAGTGCAAGGCTTGAGTTTGACAACGGATGCGTGGCAAATCTCACTGCAAGCCGTATTTCGCTGAAAACAATGCGAAAATCAAGGTTCTTCCAGCGTGATGCCTATATTTCGGTCGATTTCCTGGAGAAAGAAACAGAAATCGTACGGATAAAAGACCTGAACGGGAGAAAGCCCGATCCTTTACTGCCACTCATGGACCCTGGAAACGGGAAAGAAGCAAGGCAGTTGTATTTTGAACGGCCCGCCATAATACCTATCAATGCCATTCATACCGAGTTATCAAGCTTTGCCGAAGCAATATTAAGGAACATACCACCCCAGGTTACTATTATGGATGGCTACCAGGCTCTAAACGTTTCGCACCAGGTACTTGAAAAAGTCAACAATTCGCTGAGTCGTATTCAGGTATAGTCATCAAACAAAACAGAAATTCTGAAAGTACTTTACAGTAACATTGAACAATCCCTTATCACCAAAGTTCAGTTAATGATACCTATAAACATATATAAAATCCCTACTTTAATCCTCCTGGCTTTGATCTCATCAGGCATTGTTTCATGCCGGAAGACATCCGAGATCGACATTCCTTCCTATTTATACATCGATTCCATTAGCCTAAAAACCACAGGAATGCAGGGAACGGTCTCTCAAAAAATCGTTGACGCATGGGTATCAACCGATAATGACCTTGAAGGTGCCTTCGAATTACCGGCCAAATTCCCGGTACTAAAATCAGGCGCTTCAAGCATTCTGATCCAACCGGGAATAAAAATGAACGGAGTATCCGGCAACAGGGTACCCTATCCTTTTTATAATTCCATTACGATACCGGTAACTCTTAAGCATGAGAAAACAGATAGCCTGATTAATCTTCAAACATCGTATAAATCAAATACCGTATTTGCATGGCTCGAAGATTTTGAAGACCCGAACCTTTCAATTGATACAACAGCCCGCGGCAGTATAAAACTGACACGTTACAACGACCCTTCACTTGCTTCAGCCTTCCCGGGTGAAAGCAATTTATATGCTGCAAGGGTGGTGCTCCAGAATGATTCGGTTTTGTTTGAATGCGTCAGCCACAACTCATTCGTTCTTCCGAACAATGGATCAGAAGTTTTCATGGAATTAAACTATAAAACGAATTGTCCGTTTACGGTCGGCTTGATTGTATACGGCGCTCAGAATACACAGCAAGATGTGGTAGTAGTTAATCCATCCAGGAACTGGAACAAAATATACATCAATTTTACCCCGACTATTTTGCTAAATACCAACGCTGTAAAGTATAAAGTATTTATCAATGCAAATAAGGTTGTTGGCGGCCCTGATGCCGACATTATGTTTGACAATATCAAGTTGTTGCATTTCTGACAGAGATAAATTTTATGAATAAAAGACTACATACCGCAAGATATATTATTGCCGACTTATTGTCGGCTATGATTGCCTGGTGTTTGTTTTTTTATAGCCGGAAAGTATCCGAAACCCCTCTGATTAATGATACCTGGTCTTTGGTAGTGCATGATAATAATTTCTACTACGGGATCCTTTTTATTCCTGTTTTCTGGCTGTTCCTGTACGCGATGTCAGGCTCATACCATCTTGTATATCGGAAAGCCCGTATGCGCGAGCTTGCTCAGACTTTACTGATTACCCTGATTGGAGTTATCATTATTTTCTTTACACTCATTCTGGATGATGTAATCACCAGTTATCGCAGTTACTATAAGTCATTTCTCACGCTGTTCAGCCTTCACTTTTTTTTCACTTTCACTTTTCGGTTTATCCTTACTTCGGTAACGCAGTACAAACTCCGTCACCGCATAATCGGGTTTAACACCCTTTTGGTAGGCAGTAACGGAAATGCTATCTCCATTTATAATGAAATTGAGAGCCAGCCTAAATCATCAGGCAATAAATTTCTTGGTTTTGTTCATGCGGTGGAATATCCCAGTTATAAGCTTGAACAGTTTATTCCTCATTTGGGGCATTATAGTCAACTTAAAAACCTGATTCTTGAGATGGACATTGAGGAGGTTATAATAGCCACTGAACGCTCAGAGCATAAGACTATTGAAAAGATAATTTCAGAAATTGAGGACACTTATGTATTAATTAAAGTCATTCCGGATATGCAGGACTTCTTACTGGGCACCGTCAAAACTACATCCATTTACCAGACTCCCCTCATACAGGTTTCGTTCGAGTTTATGCCCCCGTGGCAACTCTCCATAAAACGGTTCTTCGATATCGTGCTTTCCGTTATCGCAATTATAGTATTGATTCCGGTATATATTTTCTGCTATCTGGGAGTACTCTTTTCCTCAAAAGGACCGGTCATTTACAGGCAGGAACGGATCGGGATTAACGGCAAACCTTTTCTTATTCCAAAATTCCGCTCCATGTTGATGGGAGCCGAAAATGGCACCCCGATGCTTTCATCCAAAGAAGATCAGCGCATAACGCCTTTCGGAAGGTTCCTGCGTAAAGTACGGCTCGATGAAATCCCCCAGTTTTTCAGTGTTATAAAAGGCGACATGTCATTAGTGGGTCCCAGGCCTGAAAGACAATACTACATTAATCAGATCGCCAACCGTGCGCCTCATTACAGGCTACTTCTGCGCGTAAAACCTGGTATCACTTCATGGGGACAGGTAAAATACGGCTACGCCGAAAATGTGGACCAGATGATTGAAAGGCTTAAATACGATATATTATACCTCGAAAACATGTCGCTGGCGATGGATTTCAAGATCATGGCCTACACATTGCTTACGGTAATGAAAGGGAGCGGACAGTAGTGAGTTATTGGTTAATGGTTATAAGCTATTGGTCTTCAGCTTAGGAATAAGAATCACTATTTAAAAAATCCGAAATCCGAAGTCCGAAATCAAAAATCCGAAATCAAAAATTAAATAGTCCCGTTTTCTATCATCAGTACAATCCGCTCAATGTCGGCATCTTCGTGAAGAGGATCATACTTTGTTTTGAGGTTATAACCGAACAGTTTGCCGATCCCCTGCCAGAAAAAAGCCATGAACTTACCCCGGAATTCCCTTACAATATCATAGGAGCTATTGCTAGTCTGGCGGTCAACAAGTTTCAGCAGGATCTTGCCCTGGGTGAAAGTGAGTTCCTTTAATTCAGGTCCGAATTGTTTCTGTAACTCATCTTCCGCCTGCTTCATCATCTGTTTCTTCTCCCGTTCACTTTTTACGGCAGACAGCTTTTGGTTGTAATCATTAAACTTGATCCCTGCTAATTTGGCATAGGGATAAGCAACCTTAACATTATGTACCAGGCGATCCCACTGCCGCGCTTCTGCAGTATTCATAAAGGATTTACTACCCCAGACATATACCTGCTCAAGGTACAACACAGGTAAAGTATCACCGTTAATGATATAGGAGGAGCAGCGAAACCCCTGGTCATCCTGAGGGGTTACAATCTGGGAAAAGAGCAGACATGGCAAAAGGATCAGCCAACCAGTCAGCGTTAACTTCACTTTATTACTTTTACCGGTCATGTTTCAGGTATTATACCAGGGTAATAACAGTAAAATGAACGTTTTTATTGAGTCAGCCGGTTATTATTTTTAGGTCGTTAACTGACGAAGCGGTTAGAAAAATATAAATGACTTCATTTATTATCAGGCAACCTTCAGGCGGGCCACATTTGTTTTGCCCAGTTTTTCAGATGCATACAGTTTAGTGATCATCAGATCTGAATGCTTTGACTGAGAAGGGATCTCAAACATCGCATCTGTGAGAATTGCTTCAAGAATTGATCTCAATCCCCTTGCACCGGTACGGAATTCAATTGCTTTATCCACTATATACTCAAAGGCATCATCGGTAAAAGAAAGCTTCACATTGTCCATTTCGAACAGACGGACGAACTGTTTGACGAGAGCATTCTTCGGTTCTGTAAGGATCCTGATGAGTATTTCGCGGCTCAGAGGGCTCAGGTATGTTACTACCGGGAATCGACCAACCAGTTCGGGAATCAGTCCATAACTTTTTAAATCCTGGGGTGCAACATATTGCAAAAGGTTGGATTTATCGATCAGGTCTTTATCCCTGTCGACTGAATAACCCACTATGCTGGTTTGCATACGGGCAGCAATTTTTTTGTCGATACCATCAAAGGCACCACCTGTTATGAAAAGAATATTCCGGGTGTTCACCAGGATCATTTTTTGTTCGGGATGTTTGCGTCCACCCTGGGGCGGAACGTTCACCTCGGCACCTTCAAGCAGTTTGAGCAGCGCCTGCTGAACGCCTTCTCCCGAAACGTCACGGGTTATGGAAGGATTATCGCTTTTACGGGAAATCTTGTCGATTTCGTCAATGAATACAATTCCTTTTTCAGCTGCTGCCACATTATAGTCGGCAGCCTGCAACAGGCGCGAAAGAATACTTTCAACATCTTCCCCCACATATCCGGCTTCGGTGAGAACTGTAGCATCAGCTATGCAGAACGGAACATGCAACATTCGTGCAATGGTACGTGCCAGCAGCGTTTTACCCGTGCCGGTTTCACCAACCAATATTATATTGGATTTCTCTATTTCAACATCATCCTTTGTTTTAACCGAAGTCTGG
>JANXXZ010000121.1 GCA_025350385.1 Bacteroidales bacterium | reverse complement strand
GTTCGATAATACAAATCCCTCCGCCCCGGTGAACCTCATATTCATTGACATCCCGGGAAACGTAGACCTGTCAGTTAAGGGAGATTACCTTTATGCCGACAGCTATGTGGACCTTGTGGTACTGGATATCCGCGATATCAGCCACCCGGTTGAGGTTAGCAGGCTGAAGGATGTTTTTCCTTACACCATTCCTGACCTGGAAAATACGATGTATCCCATTTCGGGTATCGCCCAGGAAAATGGCGTGATTACCGGCTGGCAGGTGAAGGAAGTTACTGAAGATGTAAATCCCGATGGCATTTACCGTTATTATTATTTCGATAAGGGCACTAACGTTTATGCATTAAACAACGGGGGCGTCCAGCCAACAACGCAGACAATCGGGATTGGCGGATCGCTGGCGCGGTTCATCATGTATGAGAACGAGTTCTACAGCCTGAATCAAAACAGCATGCAGGTGATAAATATCAGTGAACCTGACGCCCCGGTGTTGGGTACAAAGATTGATCTTCAACGGATGGCGGAAACGGTTTTTATTGACAGTAACCGTCTCTTTATCGGGACGCAGACCGGCATGCTGATTTATGATATATCCCAGCCATCTTCGCCGCAATTCATTACCCAGTTCAATCATTTCCAGAGCTGTGACCCGGTTGTGGTTCAGGATAACTATGCCTATGTAACCATGCGGGCCGGCAATAATTGCGGCAATTTCCAGAATGCGATGGATGTGGTTGACCTTCATGTAATTACTGACCCACAGCTCATAAAAAGTTATGCCCTGACTGAACCATATGGGGTAGGTATTGACAATAAAAAACTGTTTGTTTGCGATGGATCTGCCGGGTTAAAAGTGTACGATGCTTCTGACCCGTTCCGGATTGATGAACACCTGATCCGGATTTTTTCGGATTTGAAAGCATTTGATGTCATACCCCTCAACGGAACCCTCATTTTGATTGCCGCCGATGGCATTTACCAGTATGATTATACCGACCTGAACAATATGCAGTTACTGAGTAAAATTAAAATTGGAAAATAGAATTAGCCCTCAGGTATCCCACAAATTATCAACTCAACCACCACATAAAAGTAGAATTGAGAAAACCAGGTTCAACCTGCTGCTAAACAAAAGCCGGCTATAATGATGCCGGCTTTTGTTAAATTCCTGCTTAATGTGTCCGTTTTCTTAACCTATTGCAACGACCCGCTCTTTCTGATAAGGAGCGCAAGAAACATTAGTCCCAGGGCAAAGAAAACAGTGATCGCCAGCACTGAATACCTCATGCTGCCAGTTAACGCTTCAATGATACCAAAACTGAAGGTACCGGCTACGGTGGCCAGTTTCTCCATTACATCATAGAAACTAAAGAATGATGTGTGATCGGTGGTTTCGGGAAGCATCTTTGAATAGGTCGACCTTGCCAGCGACTGGGTGCCGCCCATGACTATACCGACAAAAAATGCGGCGATTACAAATCCAAGGATGCCTGTTACGGTATATATATAAATGCAGATCAGGATCCACACAACCACGGAAATAATCAGTGCCCGGAGGTTCCCGAATTTCCCTGAAAGCCTTGCAAATAACCAGGCTCCGAACATACCAACCAGCTGTATGGCCAGGATGGTTGGTATAAGAACATCCTCTTTTAATCCTAACTGCTTCTCGCCGTATGTGGCCGCCATAAACATGGTGGTTAATGTACCCATCATGATAAAGAAAAAGCCGGTTAGGTAAAGGCTAAGTCTGTATGATCCGCGGATCTGGTTAAAAACGATGCGTAACTCCCTGTATCCGTTCGTTAAAACGTTTTCCCGCTGTATCCTCTTACGGAATGTATATTTAGGCAGATGTCTGAAAGTAATGGTTGAAAATCCGATCCACCAGATAAAAACCGAGAGAAAAGAAATCCGCGCCGGCATGCTCGACTGTTTATCAAATCCGAATAGTTCGGGTTTCATGATCATCAGCAGGTTGAAAAGCAGCAATATCACTCCACCCAGGTATCCCATGGCATAACCCCGGGCGCTGATACGGTCCTGGTCTTTTGGTTCTGCTATGACCGGGAGAAAGGAATTATAAAACACGATGCTTCCACCGTAACCCACAGTACCCAGCGCAAAAGCAATCACCCCCAATTCCACATGATTGGCATCAAAAAAGAACAGCATCCCGCAGGCTGCTGCACCAAGAATAGTAAAAGCCCGCATAAAACCTTTCCGCCTGCCGGTGTAGTCGGCCATGGATGAAAAAAGCGGGGAGCATATTGCCACCAGGAGATAAGCAGCGGCTATAGCCCAGGAATATAGAACTGTATTCACCACTTTCGCCCCGAAAAACGAAACGGTAAAATCACTCCCATGGCGTGTAACCGTATTGTAATAAATCGGGAATATGGCCGAGGCAATAGTAAGCTGGTAAACAGAATTTGCCCAGTCGTACATCACCCAGGCACGCACAACCTTGGGATCGCCTTTAACAATGGCCTGGATGTCTTTTCGTTTGATCAAAGGAGGATGTATTTGGTGAAACAAGATGCTAAAATAGGAAATTCTGAACAGAATCGGTTTTTATACAAAATCAACCAATTTAATATGTACCGGTCCTGACTTCAAAAAGCCAGATTTCGGGCATTTTTGTACATTTAGGAATTATTCTCATACCGGAATGCTCATCTTTTGGTGGATTCTTTCCCTCATTTAATAAATCAGATGATATGAATTCGATAAATAACTTCCTGATTTTCACCTTTCTGCTCTTAATTATACCTCTAAATACCAGGGCTTCCGGCAGCATGCCCGATACTGCAAAAACGGAAAAGGTTAAAACAGGTTGGAACCTTGGAGCCCTACCTGTAGTTGCTTATAACAGCGACATCGGGTTTCAGTATGGGGCGCTGGCTAATCTTTACTATTACGGGAACGGATCGATCTATCCGAAGTATAATCATTCCATTTACATGGAAATGTCGCGCACTACAAAGGGCGGAGGCATCAACCAGGTATTTTATG
>JANXXZ010000109.1 GCA_025350385.1 Bacteroidales bacterium | reverse complement strand
GATTAAGTCAGCATCAAGTTTCATCGGGACATCGACGCCTTCGGTAATGACCAGGGAATCTCTGTTATTGGTTGAAATCTTATAATCAGCAGTAAACCTGATTTTATCCGGAAAAGCGAAGGCACATTCGCCGCAAAAAGTGCATTTACCCAGATCAATACTCACAGGATTAACAGCTATTGCGGCTGTGGGGCATAAACTTGCAAGTTCCTTTTCATTCACTCTGGAATTGCTGATAACCGGCCTTCCGCGGAATATTCCCGGAACCTTTACCGTAGTTACATCAGGAATATATTGTTTGCCCTGGTGGAAAAGTATTTTCAGATTATTTATCATATAATTTCTGGTTCCTGGTTACAAATCGTGCCCGCAATACGATAAATCAAAACTCTTGTTTGAAATCGGAAAATCGGAGATTTCATTATTTCTCACTGCCTGGGCCAATGCCAGCCAATTATGCAGGGACGGATCCTTTACTTTATAATGGATCAGTTCACTATTGGGACCTGTGACTACACAATGACAAATTTCACCCCGCCAGCCTTCTACTAAAGACAAAACGAATGAATCAGCTGAAGGATCACCTATTTCCTTCCTACTGCCGGCTGCAGGTGGAATATCCTGGAGCATTGACCGGATGTACTTTATTGACTGAAGAACTTCCTGTTTGCGTAGCTGTGCCCTGGAATAAACGTCTCCGTGATGTTTTACAATCGGTTTGTGATCAATTGTTGGGTAAAAATCATGCGGATGCGATAGCCGGATATCCCTGTTAATCCCGCTCATCCGGGCTGCCATGCCAACTGTTCCCATGGCTGAAGCCTGTTCATAAGAAATAACCCCGGTTTTCTCGAATCTTGATAGTGCGCTGGGTAAACTGAACAGTTCATTACACATCTCGACAAAATCAGGTTCAAAGGCATCCAGAATTTTAATCAACTGAACCGCCAATTCTTCAGTATAAGGAAAGTTACTCCTGCCCGGACGGAGTAGTCCTTTTGCCAGGCGATTACCGCCCCATAGTTGAAAATAGTTGATAATTGGAGTCCTCAGACGACCAAATACTGAACTACCCAACTGGTAAGCGATATCGGTGCACATGGCGCTCAGATCGCCGGTATGTATGGCAACCCGCTCCAGTTCCAGGGCCAGTGTCCGGGCAAATTGCAGATCAGGATCTGCCTTATAGCAGCAGAGACTTTCCCAAAGGTTTATGAAAGTAGTTGTATGACCGGCAACCGTATCACCGGCTATTGATTCGGCCAGGGTAACACGTTGCAACAGGGTTTTCTTGTCGAGGAATAACTGTTCTATTCCCCGATGCTGGTAGCCATGCTGGATTTCGAGGTGAAGGATCTGTTCCCCGTTACAGATAAAACGGAAATGCCCCGGTTCAATGATACCAGCGTGGATAGGACCTACTCCTACTTCGTGAAGTTCTTCACTTTCGATGCTGAAGAACGGGTAATTTGCTACGGTTTGCTTCTTATCGGCCCTGTTAAATGGGTACCGCAAGGGTTTCAACCAGGGGTGGTCTGTGTATCTGACACCGAAATTCTCATGAATCTCCCTCTCAAATGATTCGAAACAGAGATGAAGTGCTGTGAAAGAATCATATTCATGCTGCCTGTTAACCAGGCACGACGAAACTGCAATGGTATGGGCTCCATCATCAGCCATGCAGCAGATAAGCCTGACTTTTTCCCCGACCGGAATTCCGTAATAATTTACGCAATGCTGCTTTTCACTGGTCATCAGTTCAACTGCATTCAACTGCAGGAATGTTCCATATTCCAGCTCAGGGATTAATGAGAGAGGAATGCACTGGTTATTTTGTATACTGATGTATTTCATCTTAAACAGGTAGTTTTTGAATAGCTTCCTGGATCAGGTTCACAAATTGCAGAGGAGGATTCAATCCCAGGTAAACTGACAACGCCAGCAATGCAAATTGAGAAAGTGATTCGACAGGCCTGATTATAGCCACATTTGAATCGTTAAAACCAATCGGCGGAGCAAACAGCAGTTTGAATATATTTTTGCCAAAAGCCCAGATTATCATAGTTAGAAGAATTAAGACAAGAACGAGGACAATGAGATGGTGCCCCTGGAACAGGGAACGGAAAATCATAAATTCACTGATGAACAATCCCGATGGCGGCATTGCGGTGACGCAGATGAATCCCAGAAGCAGGATCATAGCCCCTGTGAGATTGTATTTAAAATAATTTCCCATATCGTAAATACTCTTGCTCTGGTAGGTACGGTATACCTGGCTGAACTGGAAGAAAAGGCTTGATTTAACAAAAGCATGAAGGATAATGTGCAGTATTGCTGCGTAATAACCAATTCCTCCGGCGGCAACTCCCAGCATTACCAATCCCATATGTTCAATGCCCGAATAGGCAAAAATCCTCTTCATGTTTTTCACCTTCACCATATACACAGTGGCTATGAATACCGAAAGGAAGGCCGCTATCATGATCACTGAGTTTGCCCAGTCGTGCAATGGTGTCTGCGCTATTACCACGTATATCCGGAAAATCCCGACAAACCCCAGGTTCATTAATACGGTGGCAAAAAGGGCACCGGCGGGTGCTGGAGCCTTATCCTTGGCATCAATCCCGGCTGTATACATTGGCACAAGTCCCAGTTTGGCAGTAAAACCTGTAAAGATGAAAAGGAAAGCAAGCCTGAGCCAGAACATGTTAAGTTGCGAGGCCTTACTCATCAGGTTATCAAAACTAAGGTCCGTCGATCCGACCTGCCGCAAGGCCATACTCAAAAACAGAATACCGATAAATATAAACGTAACACTGATGGCACAAATGAAAACGTATTTCCATGTTCCTTCGAGGGAGCGTTCGTTGCGGTGATGGTATATAAGAGCTGAAGCGCTCAGAGTGGTAATTTCAACGAAAATCCATGCAACTGCTATGTGGTTGGCAAGATAAGCCGCCCCAACGGCAGTTATCAGCATCACCAATGCAGAAAAAAATATCGCCCTGACCCTGGGAGTGGTTTCCTTATGATTCCTGATGTATAAATAACTGTGGAGAATTGCCGGTATGCAAACAATGCATAAAGTACCCAGTAATAAAATGCCCAGTGCGTCGGGTCTGAAGAACCCAAGTTCGGTTATTCCTTTATGAAGATACTCATACACTGTGAAACCTGCCTGCAAGATAACAAAAGCAATCAATAGAAGGTTGTTCAGGAGTGTATTCCTGTTCAGGAATAACAATCCACTGATGACAAATGCCGCAATTAAATATATGCCTATCATTAGTATCGCTTCAAAATGATTAATCCTTCAGGTTTCGTAACTGGTCTACACTAACATCCTTTAACACATCCCCTATTTTATTTACAAAAATGCCCAGGATCAACACTGAAGCAAAAATGTCGAGCATTATCCCAAGGTTCACCAGCATCGGCATCTCGTTTCCAACCGCCAGGGAAAGGATAAAAACACCATTTTCAATGATCATGTATCCCATTACATGGGTGATCACTTTCTTACGGGTGGCTATAATGTATAATCCGCTGAAGATGGTTGCCAGAGCGACAATGAAGAAAATTTTATTGAGATACGGATCGGAAATGGAAGTTGATAGAATAATCGTAACCACAATGATGAGTGTGACAATGATGAGCGAAACAAAATTGGGCAGGAAAGGCTCTGCTTCCCTCGTGATGTTATTCCGCTTGATCACGTAATTGATAAATACCGGCACAGCGATTGCCTTGAAAACGATGGTCTCAAGGAGGATCAGTACAAGGTTCAGCGTGCTAATTTCATTGAGTTCTATGAAGGCCACTCCAAACAGCAGGATGCCCTGTAATGACAGTATTTTTATATAAGTAAGCAAGCGGTTTGCTATACTGAGGTACAGCAGCGACATTGCAAAAGTTATCAGTAATACGTTTATCATTCTGCATCAGGTTTAGCTTCTTGTTAGTTGAATTTTTGCAACACCAGCAATACACCGAAGAAAATCAGCAGTGAAACAGATGAGAGAATAAAAATGAATTGCGGGTTATGGCTCATCCGGAAGCGCGCCATGAACGATTCCCAAATACCAACTGCTATGGCGAACAGTGCCTGTATGACAAAGAACA